>JAUWBX010000077.1 GCA_030609625.1 Phycisphaerae bacterium | reverse complement strand
CATTGGGGTCTCTATGGAGACCGATCGGAGCATTGGTGGGTATTCTTGTGCTCAGCAGCTTCTGGCAAATGCAGGGAGTGGCCATAGGCATCTTGGTGGGTACGGCCCTGCAGTTTGCCACCCTGGTGCCTGGCATGCGGGGCAAGTTGGCCCGTAAAACCATCTCCGTTGACTTTCGCAACCCACGCCTGAAGGAAACCCTCAAGCGGTTGGTGCTCGTGTTGCTGGTTGTCGGAGCCGGGCAGATCAATAACATAGTAGATCGCGTCTTTGCCTCGCTCGCTGGTAATGGTGCCGTGTCGGTATTCGGGTTTGGTCAGGCGCTGATAATTGTCTTTCCTGTCCTGGTAGCAATGCCAGTGTACAAGGTTCTGTATCCAGAAATGCTCCGTCTAGTAGCGACATCCGATAAGGAAAAGTTGAGACAGCTATTCTCTTGGAACATCTTTTTAGTCGCCTTTATCACCATACCTATTACCGCATCGCTCATCTGTTTTTCGGTTCCCGCCACTGAACTGGCATTCCAACATGGTCGTTTCAGCGCACTAGCAGTTGAGCAAACGTCTGATGTGATTATGTACTTGTCCCTGACTCTGTGTCCCACGATTTCTTGTATCTTAGCAACGTACTATTTCCTGGCCACTAGTCGAACAAAGATGCTTTTACAGCTCATGGGTGTGTCAATTGCCCTGAACGCAGTGCTGGCATACGGGCTGATGTGCTTGATGGGGGTGGCTGGCGTGGCGCTGTCAAGCTCGCTGGGTGCGATGGTCCGTCTTGGGATCATACTTGTGTTCCTGAGAAAAGCGATTGGAGGATTGGGTGGAGCTCGTCTGATCAGGCCTCTGGTCAAGCTCGGTGCCGCAACCACCCTAACTGTAATGGTCATTTACCTCGCGGTACGTTGGCTTGCCACCGCTGTAAAATTGAACGGAATTTTGGATCATATTGTTGCAGGAAGCGGATTCGCATTAGCCGGACTGGTGATATATGTGGGCCTGAACGGACTGTTTCGCAACGAACTGATGCTGGTCCTGATAACGACGCTAAAAAAGCGCGTGAAACTGAGGAGGCTCGTTGAGACACAGGTATCCTGAAAAGGAAAGCCGTAAATCTTGTTTCCTTTCTCAAGCATTAAAAGCTAACAGATCTATTTTAAACTTGGCAGTACTACCAGTCATGATTCAGTGGTGACTAGTTTTTGATGGTTTGCAGGATGCCGGCACCAGTGCGTGAGGTCGCGCTCGATCAATTCGCTCAATTTTTCGATTTGTGGCCTCAATTCTTCTTGCAGCTCTGCACGCAGCTCGGGGCTCATCGTCTTCAGGCGTTGCTTTTGCGTAACTGCACCAATGGCACGTTGAACAGCGGCAATGGCCGACGTCGGTACGACCTTGTGCATCGCAGAGCGACACGGTCGAAGTAAAGCGTTGCGGCGCAATAATCGCTGAATTGCTAAGTTCGGCAGGGGCTGCGCAATATTACTGATGCTCATGTCCACCTGGACATCATCACGTAACCCGAGCCACTGCAGTGTCCGCTGATATTCGCGGGCGGTGTCTTGGACAAAGTCGTCGAAAATGATGATCTTTACCGCATCACGGCCAAAGGCATTGAAATAGCGTGTGACCTGGGGAGGAAAATCGACTATCTTCCGGTATAGTAAACCGTGCGGGAAGGAAGCGCTGGAAGGGATGCGTTTTCCGGCGGCACGGTCCGGCTCCGCGGCAAGGGCCCCTGCAAAGTCGAAGATATCCTCGTTGCCAATGTGGAGTAACTGGTGGTGCAGGGAGTATAGAAGGTCGATGGGATTACGCAGCATGATGATGATTCTCGCCGTTCGGCAGAAGCAATGGATCTTTTTGGCAGCGGTCTGGGAGTAGAGGTACACCACGCTGCTCTCGCCGGCATACTTTACATTTTTAGCCTGCTTGAACAGAGCGAAATATGCCTTTGCGTTAAAGCGGTCCTTGTGTGGCATGTCTGTCAGAAAATAGTAAGGCTCTTTAGGTTCACACATGAAAATATCCGGGTGCTGTCCGAGATACATGTGCATGGAGGTCGTGCCGCATTTCGGCGCCCCGACAATAAATAAATTCGGAAAAGGCATAAGTGGCTCCAACTAATTGATTAGGTTACATAAAAACCATGAAAAGTTCTTGAGCAAATTTGGCTATTACGGTCTTTGCAACATCGGATGCCATGGGAATATTCAAATACTCCCGGACCGCAAGCAACTTCTTTTTGTTTATCATCCGTGACACCCGGTATCAAGTGAAATTTGTTTATTTTTATATTCTCGATGACGAATTGCATGCGAAAAGAGTGCAAGTGAGTCTATGCTGTCTAATAGGTTTTTATCCATTCGGATTCGCCATACTTGAACCGAAAACGGATGTATTACTAATTAGTTCATAGCATAGCCAGGGGAAAAAGCCTAAGCAAAAGGAGGTCTCGGACATGAGAAAGTGCATTCGTATCGTGCTGTTTGTTGGTATGGTTTTGTTTATTTTTTCGTTACAGAGTCTTTCGGCCCAAAATAAATCCGGTAAAATAGCGGGACGGCTTCAAGCCTTTAAGATAGAATATCGTGAGAAAATGCGGTCTGGATCCGACATGTCCGAAGTCAATGAGTTGTTTATGAAATTCGACCTGTCGGTGAGTAAGAACGATTGGGCTAAGGCTCTAAAACTGCTGGACCAAATGGAAGAGGCGCTTGACCGGGCTAAGCCGCGGATGGGTCAAACCAAATCGCCAGGTGCCGATTCTCAGCACTGGATCGACGATCCGAAAATGCGAAGTCGATTTCAGCTTCTTCAAGGCTGGTATCGCGATAAGAAGAGGGCCGGATACGATTTAAGGGAAGTCAACCTATTGTTGGTTTCTCTCCGTAAAGCAGGTGATAAAAAAAAATGGGAGCAGTTCGGGGAGCTGTTGGAGAAAATTGAAAATGGCCTTGGCCGGGTCGCCCCACCTGCAGGATGCGACAATCCGGCGCTTGCTGCATCTTGGGCTAAAGCGAGAACGATCGAAAATTTTGGTTTTGGGCTCGAGTTTGCACGACCGGGGATTGCATCTCAATACAGCGATATCGGGGCCCACTGGGTTAAGATGTTCATATACTGGTGGAAAATCGAACCAGAGCCGCCAAAAAATGGACGACATTCATATAATTGGGTGTGGTTGGATAAGTTGGTCCATGAATATCAATCCGCGGGTTTTCGAAATATTACATTTGTAATACATTCTGTCAACCCTTGGGCGAGCAACCATAAGATACGTCAGTCCCATGAAGCTGGAAGTCTACCCAAGGTGAAGCATTTACGCGACTACGAAAACTTCGTCTATAGCCTGGTCGAACGATATGACAATGATGGCCACGATGATATGGGCAATCTTCAGTACCCTGTTCGATACTTTGAGATCGAATCTGAGGCAGTGCACGACAGCTATTGGCAGGGAACTGTTGAAGAATACGGCGAGCTGTTAGCGATTGCACACAAGGCGGCCAAAAGGGCTTCTCCAGAATGCCGAATTATCCTTTCGGGCTTTCTTTTTCTCGATCTTTTCGATGACTATCCGTGTGAGGCGCTTGTTAGGGCAAGGTTTGCTCGCAATGCCAGGGTTAGCGGGGCAATTGAATTCACTCAAAAAAGCCTGAAGTTCAAAGACTGGTTTGACTTGGTCGAATTTCATTACCTTGATGATTACAAAGGTGTTTATGGAGTCGTAGACTGGATTCGTGCCCAGATGAAAAAGAATGGTTACGAAAAGCCTGTATGGGCCGGTGATGCCGTAGCGGCTCCGAGTTTGCACGGCCGCTTCGCACATCCATTTTCCGCTTATGAAAACAACGAAACTATTCAAATTCTTAGAGACGATGGTAATCCAAAGCATAGGCAAACTGTGCTTTGGTACGAGCGGGAGCAGGCCGCAGGTTTGGTGAAAAAAATCATTGCGGGAATGCATGCAGGTTTGGCCGGAATCAATATGGGAAATTTGATGGATTGGCCTTACCATATTCCCGATCAGACCTTCGAGTTTCAAGGGCTGCGCCGTAACAATGGTGATCGTCGACCCGCTTTCCACACTTACCGGATGGTGATAGAAAAAACGATGAGAATTCAGGAGATCGAGAGGTTAAAAACAAAGGCGAATATCTATGCGTATCGGCTCAAGAGTGATCGCGGTTCTTTGTACGTGTTATGGTGCGATCGGGGCGAAGATCAAATCCGACTCCCAGTTGAAGCTCCAAAGGTTTCTGTGACGTCAGCAATCACAGACACACAGAATCCTATCAGTCGCCCCAAATACAAGGCGGCGAAGCAGGGAACCGTAATGCTTAAATTAACAACGATCCCAATTTTTGTGGAATAGATCGTAATGTTCAGAGCCCTTGTAGCCAGGAGAGTTGCAGTGAACGTACCGGTGACCGATCCATATGAGTATCGGATACATATTGAACACGTGCTCCTTTTTCTTGCGTTGTTTACAATACCGCTTGAATACTTTGTCTCCATCGGCCGGGGCGAGATGATATACGAAGAAGGCATTACGTTCGATCGCGTGTTATGGTACCTACTGTTGGCTGTCTGTATATGGAAATCGCTATGGCTGAAGGACTCCAGGTTGATCCGTCTAACATTCAGCAGATCCGTGCCTTTACTGATCCTGGCCTTCATCCTTTGCATGGCTGTTTCCGCCTTAGTCGTTAGGTATCCTTCCAGCACAATTACGACCATCATGACTTACATGATCCATTTCTTACGCTATCTGCTGGTGGTGTACGTCTGTCGTGACCGCAGGATTCTGCGGCTGTGTATCATCGGGTTTGTAACGAACATCGTTTTTCACGTTGGTGGTGGTTTTTATGAGATCGTTTCCGGAAAACCCGCGCTCGGAGAGATTATCAAGCAGAGTGGGCCGTGGGGTAACCTGCTGACCGTAAAGGGTCAGTTCCGCATCCAGGGCCTGACATCAAACCCGAATTATCTAGCGACCGATTTGATTCTTCAATTAGGATTATTACTCTACCTATTGTTTACGGTTCGTTTGCCTAAATGGCGAATCGCATTAGCCGCACTGCTATTGTTGACAATCGTCCTGATCTTCGCGACCGCAACACGGGCGGCATCGGTTATAGCGGTTTTTGGATTCATGATATTTATTATTGTGGCACCGGTACGCCGCAAACGCTTTGTTTTTGCCTTTATGGCGAGCTTTACGTTCCTCTGCCTGATAATTCTGTCTTTGCTCAAACCAGAGCTTCTATTTCTCGACAGGTTTCTTAACAAAGAGGGTGGTGGTGTTTCAGCCAACGAAATAGGTAAAGGAGCTCGGGCTAATATGCTGCGCATTTCTCTGAAAATGGGCATCGAACACCCTTTTTTGGGTGTAGGCATAAAACAGTACGGTAGTCAACAGCGGTATTTTCGCAACTTAGATTCTTCCTGGTTGCCCGCAGGAGATATTCGTCCACATAATGTCTATGCTGGTACTTTTGCGGAAATGGGGGTGCCAGGCCTGACGGTGCTACTCCTCCTGCATCTCGCCGTGGCGGTCCAGATTATAGCATGTTTTCGTTCTGCGCCTGACCAGGAGGCAAGACTCTTGGCGGCAGGACTCCTAGTATCCTTTCTGGGATACATGATGTGCTGTAACTTCTATCCGACGACGTTTAGAAAGCACGGCTGGTTGGTCATGGCATTTGCGGGAGCTTTGGCGGAGGTGCTGCGTAAAGAACACCGCTTACAGCAGATCGACACGGCCAGCGAACCAATGCGGGCCGGAGTGCATGTTGCAAAAAAGAGCATAGGATCTTGAAGAAGGTTATTCAAAGATAATAGAAGACCGGTAAACCGAAAAGCCCGCCTTTCGAGGGAAGTTATTTAAGGATATCAGCATGCTTTTCGACCGCCCTTTTTGCCCAATTTCTATACCTCAATGACAGTTCTAACGATGAAAAAACTTATAGCTTAGAGGAGATTTAATAAGGCGATTGTTCAGCCTGCCATTCCGCTTTGCTTGTGGCAAAAGTTGTTGGCGTGGACATTTGGATAGATCGTTTTATTAGAAATGAGTTTGATATTATACGCGTGTTTGGCAAGTATTCGGTTTTGCACCGTCGTGGTGCGCTAGCCTGCGATTATGGCACACTTAAATAAGTAAGAAAAATATATATTCCTATGAAAACATTGATTACTGGTATTACAGGTATGATAGGAACACATGTGGCCAATGTTACGGCTTCTAGAGGATGGGGCACATATGGGATAGCTAGAAATAGTGCTTCAAGCAGACTTGCCGCACTCTCAGAGCCTAATATATTTAGATGCGATATCCTTGATCGAGATGCCCTTGAAAATATTTTTTTAAAGATAAAGCCCAAGCTTGTGATTCATATGGCTGCACAGGCTTTCAATAGCACTTCATGGGAAATGGAAGAAACAACTCATTATGCCAATTTTATTGGAACTGCAAATGTATTACGTCTCTGCAGACGAGTGGTGCCCAAGGCAAAAGTTTTACTGGCGTGCAGCAGTGCGTCATATGGCGATGTAAAGCCTGAAGATATTCCGCTAAAAGAGAATCGTCTGCTTAAACCGATTACTCCTTATGGAGTAACAAAAGCAGCAACAGAAGCATTGGGATATCAATATTATTCGAATTATTCGATGCAAGTATATTTGCCAAGACTTTTTATACATGTAGGTACGGGGCATCCTCCAGCTACAGCGATTCAGAATTTTGCTAAGCAGTTAGCTTTAATTGCTAAAGGGAGACTTGAGCCAACGTTAA
Source organism: Phycisphaerae bacterium (assembly GCA_030609625.1). Classification (GTDB taxonomy): domain Bacteria; phylum Planctomycetota; class Phycisphaerae; order Sedimentisphaerales; family Anaerobacaceae; genus NIOZ-UU13. The sequence goes on along the minus strand of JAUWBX010000077.1, from coordinate 798 downwards.
AGGTTGGCAATTTATCTACAGCACGGGATTTTATAGATGTACGTGATGGTGTGAATGCTATGATGCTGCTATTAGATAATGGGATATCGGGAGAACCTGTTAATATATGTAGCGGAAAAGCGTATAAGATTTCCGAAGTTCTGGATATGTTGATTAACATTTCCGCTCTAAAAGTTGAAGTAGTCACAGATCCATCATTATTTAGACCGTCAGATGAATCCATGCTAATAGGTGATAATACAAAAATAAAAAAGTTAGGCTGGGTTCCTAAATATTCAATGAAAGAAACCCTTGAAGCAGTGTATAATGATTGGCTTGATCGAGTTTAATTCAAAAGATTGGTTATGTGAGTACAGTTATGAGTATAGCGGAAAAGTTTAGAGCCGCAACAATAATATTGCCTGTTTTAAATGAAACATATTCTCTTGAAAAAACAGTTGATATAATAAGGCGAACCTGTGATCAGAAGGATATTGAAGAATATCTTATTGTAGTATGTGAGCGCACTACTCCTGAGTCACTCGCGGTATGTCAACAAATAAAGAATTCTCCGGGCAATAAATTTTCAATCCATCATCAGAAGTTGCCCTTTATTGGCGGGGCGGTACGCGAGGCATTTGACCTTGCAAAAGGAAGTCACACAGTAATGATGTCGTCTGATCTGGAAACAGACCCGGAGGTCATAAAAATTTTTATTGAAAAAGCAAAAGAGAACCCTGGTGCAATTATTACGGCCTCAAGATGGATCAAAGGCGGCAATTTTGTAGGATATAGTAGAGTAAAGTTAATCGCCAATTA
>JAUWBX010000089.1 GCA_030609625.1 Phycisphaerae bacterium | reverse complement strand
AGATGAACAAACGGTTAATCATAAACGCAGATGATTTCGGACTTTCCGAAGGGGTAAACAAGGCGGTGTTGCAGGCTCATACTGAGGGTGTGTTGACAAGCGCTACAATTATGGCTAATATGCCTGCTGCCGAACAGGCCTGTGAGATAGCCAAGCAGTTACCAACTCTTGGTGTCGGGGTTCATCTTAATCTGGTTGAAGGTTTACCTGTCTCGAAAGACCACAGCGTCCGCTGTCTGCTGGGCGGCGATGGTCGGTTCGGTGGTTCCGAGGCCAAACTCGCACTTTTGTCCTTAGCCGGGCACAAATTCCGAAATGCAATAAGGACTGAAATGGCAGCTCAAATACAGCGTGTCATAGATAATGGCTTGAAACCCACTCATTTGGACTCGCATAAACATATTCACTGTTTTCCAGCTATATTTACGATAGTCTGTGAGTTGGCCCGATATTTTCAGATTCGCGCTTTGCGTTTTGGGCTGGAGCCCAAAGAACTCTGTCAAAAACCTTGGCCATTGACTGATAAACGTGGCAGAAAAACCGCAGCCATACTTCGTATCATGGCCAGAATAAACCGTACCCAGAGTACAGGGTTTCTTAAAACCGATGCACTGTTTGGGGTCGCACACACCGGCAGGGCAAACGTAAGTTTCTTCAAGGCAGTTGCTTCATATAATCCTGTAAAGACGGCAGAAGTGATGACCCACCCGGGATTTGCTAATGGTTTAGACCCGGCTAAAACCAGATTGCTGCAACAGCGAGAAATCGAACTGGAAGCTCTTTGCAGTGAAAAAACGAAACGGTATTTCAAAGATGAGGGAATAGAATTAAGACACTATGGACAATTATAGCACTACCAATGTTAGCTGTTCAGTTGTGGTGCCGCTCTACAACGAGGCTGAGGTTGTTAACGAGCTTTACGAACGATTAGTCAGAACGATGAGCGGCACTGGTCTTGATTATGAGCTTGTTTTCGTTGACGACGGCAGTAGCGACACAACTTTGCAAGTGCTGAAAAAGATTGCGAAAGAAGATAGCAGAGCAGTGATTATCGAACTTCGCCGCAATTTCGGTCAGACTCCCGCCCTCGCCGCCGGCTTCGATACCGCAAAAGGACGGATAATAATATCCATGGACGGCGACCTCCAGCACGCACCGGAAGAGATACCAAATTTCATCGACCAAATCGACGCCGGCCACGACATCGTCAGCGGATGGCGAAAACACCGGGTGGACAATTTCATAATGAGAAGGCTGCCGAGCAAGGTGGCAAACTGGCTTATCTCAAAGGTATGCGGAGTTAAAATCCACGATTTCGGCACTACGTTCAAAGCATACAGTCGCGAAATTATTGAGGAACTAAATCTTTACGGCGAGATGCACAGGTTTATTCCGGCGTTACTGTCACGAAGCGGCGCTAAAATAGTAGAAATACCTATAAAAAATATTGTCCGACCCAAAGGCTCCAGCAATTACGGAATTTCGAGAATCTTTAAAGTTGCTTTCGATTTGATAACACTAAGATTTTTGCTCGGCTACATCACCAATCCGTTACATTTTTTCGGGAAAGCCGCTTTGTTTTCTATAGTTACCAGCGTCTTGCTGGCTGCCTACATATTATATGATAAGTTTGTATATAACGTGCCGATTTTTATTGAACATGGCCCATTAGCGGGACTGGCGTGCTTACTTTTACTGGTTGGATTGATTTTCATTGCAACAGGGTTGATAGGCGAAATGATAAGCAGAGTCTATTTCGAGGCAACCAACAAAAAGATATATTCAATACGCAAAATCCATCGCAAGGAAAATTTAACGGGTGACTAAATGAAAGAGAAAAGATTCTCGCCGACCGGCCTGATAATCGCTGCGTTAATAACGGTAGCTATAGTGTTTTTGGTCAGGCACTTCCACATCAAGAATTTTCACATCGTAAAGCCAGGTGTACTCTATGTCAGCAGCCAGCCGCGGGGGATGGATTATCCCCGTTTGTTGTACGGCTATCATATTAGTACAATTATAAATATCCGTTCATCTTTCGAGCACAGGGAAAGAAACTGGTACCACGAAGAAATAACCTGGGCCAAAAACAATGGTGTAAAATATATTGAGCTGCCAGTTGAAAAAGGCGGTTTTCTTCCCAGCAAAGAAATACAGGATAAATTCCTCGCTGTAATGGCTGAACCGGAAAATCTGCCAGCGCTTCTACACGGAAGCAGCGGCACGAAGAGAGTCCCTATATTGGTAGGCGTCTGGCTAATAAAGAATGAAGGATTATCCGCTGAAGATACCGTCAAGATAGTCGAAAAGATCAACAATGACCGAAAAATAACCGAGGCCGAGAATAAATTGATAACGCAATTGACAAACTGAGCTTGTTCAGCATGCGATCAAAAACTATCTTCGACCTTCGGCGCCAATCTGTGAAATAGTGAGCCTCTTGTGTTTCTGTTTTGTCCTCGCATTTCAGCTTTGTCGTTGTGGTAAACTTTTCTTAACCAGCCGTCCTGTTCAAGTTCTTCCATTTCACCATCAGTTGCAAGAATCCACGTGCCCGCGTTATATCGCTCGTAAATTGAAGACTTGTCATCAATTATCCGAATCGGCCTTCCAAAGTAATTAACTACTCTCGGAGAAACATACCCATAGGCTACTAAGTCATCCGTTGCAGGCACTGTCTTTAATATCGCCAATGCAAACCTTTTAGTATAATTATTATTATTCAAAGGAGCTGATAAGCTGATATGGCAAATCGTCAGGATACAGTAACCTGTGAAAATGAGTCCGCATGCCAGAGCGGCTTTCCTTTTTGCAAATGAAGCCGTAATTCCTCCTGCCATAGCCAATCCGATTAGTCCTAAGCTTATCGCTATGAACAGAAATTCGCTCTTAGCTATGGCCACATAAATCATACTCCCAACAGCCAAAACAATGATAAAGATTATATGGCAAAGAAGAAAGTTCTTAGCAAATTTTAGTGTAAAGGCCCTGCGAACAAAGACCATATCTTCCATTAAAATGCCGATTAGGATAGCAAAAGCAGGCATTGCAGGAAGAATATAGTGCTTACGCTTACCGCCTGATACAGTCAAAAAGAGCAAATTGGCCACAAAACAAAGCCACAAAAACAGCATGACCTTGCGCTTCTTATCCCAGATTTTGTAGAAAGGCGATACCAGCGCACCCGGCACGAAAGCAACCCACGGAAAAACAAACGAAAAGATAAAAGGAATGTAAAAGTAAATGGGGTAATTACTATAAGCGTATTTTCCAAAAAAGCGGTCAAAGAAATTCTGCTTCCATACCACCAAATCCCAATTCACTTTGTTGGCAACGGCCAAGGGCCACGGCAATACGATAGCCAGAAAAATAACAGGCCCCACGATCGGAAGTAGTTTCGGCATTTTCTTCCACTGCCGTGATATGACAATATAGAAGAATATTGGAAGCACAACAAGAGGCAGCGGCATAGGCCCCTTGGCCAACATTGCCAGCCCGAAGCTCACCCAAAAAACAAGCATATAGATAATTTGACTCTTACGACTACTTTCATTTATGGCCGAGTAAAAACTTAGAAAGCAAAGCGTTATGAAAAACGTCAGAGCCATTTCCGGCCGAGCGTTATGCGCGTAATAAATGTAACTGTACGACGTTGACCATACAAGAGCTGACATTATTGCAATGCGAAAACCCAGCCACTGGTCCACGAAGTACAGAATAGCTGCGACCGACAAAACGGCAAATATAACACTTGGCAGCCGTGCGGTGAATTCATCAAGAATTCCGGTTATTTGCGACAAACCCGCAACGAGCCAATAGGAAAGCGGGGTCTTCTGAAGCCGTAGTTCCCCGTTGTAGGTAGGCATTACCCACTCGCCGTTTTGCAGCATCTCCCGCGCAGCAGTAGCGACATAGCACTCATGGTTTTCGAATGCCGTTTTAGAAATACCCCATGATGCCGTTATTATCGCAAGCAGCAACACACAGACAAAAAACAGTGCTCTGATTTTTCCCGGAATGGATGCACTATCTAAATTATCCATATCATCCGGTATCCATACAAGACTATTAAGGCAATTTTGCCCTTACTCTACAGGGCTTATTTTTGGCAGCAAGGCCGGGACATCCTCAATAACGCCCATCTGCTTCAGTAGCACCGACAATTCTTCCATATGACTGTTGAGATAAGGCAGTAGATGCACATTACGCTTGGGATTCCATCCGTAACGCATCATCTCGGCAAGAACAAAAGGCACATCCCTTCCCTCCACAAATAACCGGTAAGCGGCAATCACACCGCCGGTTCGTTGCGCTCCTGCGGTACAATGTACCAGCACCGGCTTGTGCTCTTTCTCTGCCTTACATATCGCGGCGATCGCCTTGGCATAGCAATTAATATCGCCCGTACCATTACCGCGCAGCGGGAATACCAATCTTTCAACACCCAATTCAGCGGCTGCCTGCTTCTCAGCTTCCTTATCCACGTCGCCCGCTGAATCGCCCGACAGACTAACAATCACCCCTATCTTGTATTTGATTAAGGTCCTTTTAACCAGTGATGAGGAAAGCTGGCCGCTGCGATATATCTGGCCTTGCTTGACCACTCCGAATCGCTTGGGAATAACGTGATCCTTGACCACGTCCTCCCACACCCAAACAGTTGCCCCAAGCAGCAGAATAGTGACCAACACTAAACGGGATTTCTTCCCTGACAATATTAGTTTCAGACGTCGCTCCAAAATGGATATCCCCAATGTAATTGTGCTTTTTGCTCATTCCCCGTAAGGCACCTTAACTTTTTCAAGGCGCCAGTATATGACCACTTATATATCCTGCTCAATCCTCAGTTTTCTCAGTAACAGTGACAACACTTCTCTTAGCATGTTTGTGAATCAGGTGAAGATTCCTCAAATATATCAGGGTGTTCAGCGAAAACGCAAGCATAAAAATCGGGTTTTTTATATGAATAGAATAACTAAATAAGATTAAACTGCCCGCTAATGACATAAACCAAAAAGCCACCGGCACGTGAGATTTCTTTTTGTATTCGCTGATTATCCATTGTAAGACAAACCGTCCGCCAAATATCGCCTCACCCACCAAAGCTATAGTTGCCCAAACAGGGTCACCGGTTATCTGTTCCGTTATCGCGCTTTTAAAAAATTCAATCGTTGAATCGAGCATGTTTTTTCTCCGATTCCCATAATCCTGCTTTATTTTATCAGCTTTATAATCGCATCGAGGTCGTTCGGTGCCTCTATGGGCGGATTGTTGAATTGGCCCTGTTTTTCTTTGTGGTAGTTGACCGTTACGTTGGGGTCTTTTAACGGATGGCCTGTCAAGACGCACACAACCCGCTCATCGCCGCCGATTATATTTTCAGCCCTGAGGTGCTTCAGGCCTGCTATTGTCGCCGCCGAAGCCGGCTCACAGCCCAATCCATATTTACCGACAATCGCCTTCGCGTCACAAATTTCTTCGTCCGTTACCGCGCGTACAACGCCATCACATATATCGATTGACCGAAGGCATTTTTTCAGATTGACCGGCCGTGATATTTCTATCGCCGAAGCACAAGTATGCGGCGAAAAGCTCCGGGCCGTCAGGTCAGCGTAATAGTCGTCAATAATTGCCTGGTCAACTTTACCATTATTCCAGGTCAGCTTTTTATTATTGACCAAGTCGGTCAAGGTGTCGGCGCCGGTAGCGTTAATGATTGCCATTCGTGGTATCCGCTTAATCAGGCCAAGCTGCTTCAATTCGTAAAAGGCCTTGCCGAAAGCGCTGGAATTACCAAGGTTTCCGCCGGGCACCACAATCCAGTCCGGCACCTCCCAACCCAGACCTTCAATGATTCGATACATTATGGTCTTTTGTCCTTCGAGTCGGAATGGGTTTAGCGAATTGAGCAGGTACAGTCCCAGCTTTGTGCAGACATCCTGAACCTGGCGCATACAGTCATCGAAGTCACCGAGTATTTGAATCGTTTGCGCACCGTAATCCATTGACTGGCTGAGTTTGCCGAAGGCGATTCGACCTGAACCGATAAACACCGTGCATTTCACGCCGCAGCTATGTGCATACAAAGCCACCGATGCCGAGGTATTGCCCGTTGATGCGCACGCGCTCGAAGTTGCGCCGACCATTTTTGCATGACTGAACGCCGCTGACATCCCGTTATCTTTGAACGAGCCGGACGGATTCAGCCCTTCATATTGCAGATATAAACGTCCCGGATTTACTTCGGCATATTCAGCTACAGCGTCATTTTGCTGCAGAATTGTCTGACCCTCGCCGATGGTTACTTTATATTTACCTTCACAGAAACTCAATAGCTCGCGGAATCGCCAGACGCCGGAAAAATTCAAAGGCTTGTCTCTGTTCGCCCAGCGTTTAGCAAAATCACTTAATTTATCTGGAACCTCAATTTTGTCCCAGTTATAGCGAATATCCAACAGTTCGCCGCATTTTGGGCACTTAAACATCGCCTGACCGCAGTCAAACTCGGCCCCGCAATCCGGATTAATACACTTCTGATAAGCTGTACCAGTCATATTCTCGTATCTCGTCATTCGACTCGTGATTCACGGGCGAGGAGCGCCGAATTTATGTATCGGCTCTTCTTGCACAGTCCTGAAATTATAAACAATAAACGGAGCCAATGGTACAGAAATTGGCTTTGTTTGGGTTTGTATTTTTGGAGCCTGAAGGCGGTTTCATTTTCATATTCCTTTATAACATATAAGTTTACGTTCATTTTTGGCTTTTCGGAAATTGGGTTTGAATTGGGTTTGTTTTTTTGGGGCCTGAAGGCGGTTTCATTTTCATAATCCTTTGTGACAAAGACGTTTGCGTTCATTTTGGTCTTTTGGAAATTGGCTTTGATTGGGTTTGAATTGGGTTTGTTTTGACCAAGTGTCCAATCGCTTATATTTTCATAATCCTTTGTGATAAAGACATTTGCGTTCATTTGGGCCTTTCGGAAATTGGGTTTGTTTTGCATAATTGATAGTGAAACTCACTCTCTATTTCTCCGCTATTTCGTCCTGATGTGACAAAAAAGCCGGGTTTGATGGCGTTCTGTGAGATGATGGCCATTAGGAACCCCCTGATTTACTATTTACTATTGGTTATTGATGATTGACGAGTCCTCTAAGGGGTTTCCGCTTCGCTCCAAGACGATTGACGATTTATTGTGACCCTAATCCATTAGTTAGATGCATTATACCATATTTCGAGTTTGATTTCAAGTAGATTTGAAAAAAAACTCCGAGACTCGGCACTGGTCGTTAGTGAGGAGTGAGCTAA
>JAUWBX010000013.1 GCA_030609625.1 Phycisphaerae bacterium | reverse complement strand
ATTGAGCTTCAAAAATAATGACCTGTGAACAACCTGCCCAAACGCCTTGTTCGCAATTATTATTTTAAACGTCTAAAGTCTTCTGCGACATATTTAATGAATTGTGGTTTGCAGACAATTGGTGCGAAAAATCGCACCCTACATAGCAATGCACACCACAGGGTTGAAATCAGGATAATGGTAGTGTAAAATCAGTTCGCTTGCCCAGTCAAGACGAGTCGAGAAATCTGTTTTAAAAATAAATTTCTCCACTTCGCGATGCTTGGCATCGCTACGGTCGAAATGACACATGGTCTTTTCTCCCGACTATAATGAGATGTGAATCGAAGAGCGAAAGGAAAAAGATGTGGGAATTTCAGTTGGGCGGGATTGAGGATTTGGAGCGGTTGGGCGGACGACTTGGTGTCCGGCTTGAGGCCATCGAGGACGTTTCAATCTTATCTGAGCCGGTGCAGGCGGGCGGGCTTTTAATACCGAATTCGTTGGCGGTTCATCCTATGGAGGGCTGCGACGGCGAATCGCAGGGCCGGCCCGGCAAACTGACATTACGGCGATATGAAAGATTTGCCGCCGGCGGGGCAGGGCTTATCTGGGCCGAGGCGACAGCGGTTGTACCCGAAGGCAGGGCCAATCCGAGACAACTATGGCTGCATGAAGAAAATAAAGACAGCTTTGCGGCGATGGTTAAAATGATGCGAAAGGCAGCCCCCGAACATAAGCCGGTCATTGTGCTGCAATTGACACATTCGGGCAGATATAGTAAGCCGCAGGGCGCGGCACATCCGATGATTGTTCAACGTGACCCCTATCGAGATGCTCTGGCTCCCCAGCAAAAACCAGATGCAAACAGGAAAAGTAAGATACCCGACGACTGGCCCCTCGTGACCGATGAGTATCTCGATAAACTTCAGGATGCTTACGTTGAGGCGGCGAGGATTGCGTTTGAAGTCGGGTTCGATGCGGTCGATATAAAGTCCTGTCACGGGTACCTGATAAATGAGCTTTTCGCATGCCATAAAAGAAAGGGCAGGTACGGCGGGTCGTTCGAGAATAGAACGAGATTTGTCATTGAGGTTATTGATAAGATTCGCAATGAGCTTGGGGAGAATGGGCAGGTTGTAACTCGTCTTGGTGTTTACGATGCTATACCGTATCCTTACGGCTGGGGGGTGGATAAAGATGACTACGGTAAGCCGGACTTGAAGGAGCCGAAGAAACTGATTGGGCTTTTGCAACAGCGCGGTGTCAATCTGATTAACATAACGATAGCAAATCCATATTACAATCCGCACGTTGGCAGGCCTTTTAACGAGACGATAGTCGGCGGCTATGAAGAGCCGGAACATCCGCTCGTGGGTGTAAGCCGACTCGTCAATCTGACCGGCGAAATTCAAAAGGAATTTCCCGGTATCGCAATTGTCGGCACAGGCTATAGCTGGCTGCGAACATTGTTTGCGAACGTGGGGGCGGCAAACAAAGCGAACGGCCTGACTACCCTGGTCGGCGCAGGAAGGATGGCATTTGCATATCCGGATTTCGCTAAAGATATCATTACGAAAGGCCGGATGTACCCGGGAAAAGTTTGCGTAAGCTGCAGCGCGTGCACGCAGATAATGCGGGACGGCGGAACGGCAGGCTGTGTGGTGCGGGACAATGAAGTATATGGCCCGATATTTGAGCACGGAAGGATGAGCGACAGAGACAATCTGCTCCGCCTCGCGTCGGCGTGCCGCAAGTGTCAGGAACCGACATGCCGGTTGGGGTGTCCTGCCGGTATTGACATACCGAAATTCATCAGGTTGTTCTTAGACGGCGAAGAAAAAGCCGCTTATGAAGTATTAAGAGAAGCGAACGTATTTCCTGAGGTCTGCGCCTGGCTGTGTCCGGTCGAGCAGCAATGTGAGGGTAACTGTCTGCAGGCCTTTATCGGAGATGGGCCTTTGCCTATTGCCGGCATACAAAGGTACCTGGCTAAGCAGGCCAATAAAAACGGCTGGTCAAAACTGCGAATACCCAGAAAAGCAACGGGAAAGAACGCTGCTATAATCGGCGCAGGGCCGGCAGGCCTGGCCTGTGCAGCGAAACTGCTTGAAGCAGGACACGCCGTGACAATATTCGATAAGGGCAGCGAGTTCGGCGGAATGATAGAATCGGTAATCCCGCCGGACAAACAAAGTGATTCGCTGAAGAATGAAATTGCAGCTATATTCGCTGATGTGCCGAAAGACAGGATGATTCTGCATCTCGGGAAAGAATTGAGCGCTGATTTTAATCTTGATACGATTAGCCGGGAGGGTTTTGACGCTGTCTTTATCGGTATGGGCCTTTCAAAATCAGTAACCACAGATTACACAGATGAATCTGTGGACGGTTTATGGGGCGCGATGGAGTTTCTTTCGGCGGCCAGAGAACCGAGTGGATTAGAAATAGCAGGCAGGTGTGTTGCGGCGATTGGCGGGGGTAATACTGCGATGGATGTAGCGGTTACGGCCAAGCGGCTCGGCGCCAAAGACGTCTATATTATATACCGCCGCTCTTTCAGAGAGATGCCGGCCTGGAGTTCTGAACGAGACAGGGCGATAAAGGAAGGTGTGCATTTTTTGGTATTGACTCAGCCTCTTGGATTCAATTGTAGTGATGGTAAATTGAAGTCAATTAAGGTTTGCCCGACCCGATTAGGCGAGCCGGACCAGAGCGGACGGCGCAGACCTGAGCCGGTAGAGTCGAGCGCTTATGAGCTTAATATGGATGTTGTGGTGGAGGCCATTGGCCAAAGCTCGCCGGAAGGAATCAGCGAAATTCTTCCGGGTGTGGAGCTGGCAAACGGGCTTATCCAAACAAGAGAAGAGACCCTGGCGACATCCAGGCCGGGGGTGTTTGCGGGAGGCGACCTCGTAAGAGGGGCATCGACTGTGGTTGCAGCCGTTGCTGATGGTATGAAGGCAGCCAAAGAAATAGATGAATTTCTAAAAAAATAAGAAAGGATTTTGAAAATGGCAGAAAGACCCGCAGCAATTGTTACCGGAGCAAGTCGTGGTATCGGAAAAGGTATCGCAAAAGAATTGGCGTCATTGGGTTATGACTTAGTAGTCAACCACTTTGATTTTACGACCGAGGGCCAGCCGGATGAATCACGCGCGGTGCAAACGCAAAAAGAAATCAAGGAGCTTGGGGCGGATTGCGAGGTTCTACGAGGTGACATCAGCAGTGCCGAGGACAGGAGCAGTCTTGTTGCTCTGGCCAAGAGCAAATTCGACAGATGTGATATGTTAGTGAATAACGCGGGCGTCGCACCTTTGAAACGGATGGACATTCTTGAGGTGGCCGAGGAGAGCTACGATAAGGTAATGGGAATAAACCTCAAGGGGCCATACTTTTTGACTCAGCAGGTGGCTAACTGGATGATCGAACAGAAAAAACCGCATCCTGAGCGGGCATTTCGGATTGTAAACACAGGCTCAATCTCGGCATACACCAGCTCGCCGGCACGGGGGGAGTATTGCGTGAGCAAAGCGGGGATTTCGATGATGACGATGCTGTACGCGGACAGATTGGCTGAATACGGTATCGGAGTATTCGAGATCAGGCCCGGGATTATAGAAACGGATATGACCAGCGTTGTGAAAGATAAATACGACAAGCTGATAGCAGAGGGCCTGACTCCGATTAAGCGATGGGGTCAGCCGGAAGATATCGCAAAGGCGGTCGGAGCCATCGCCGAAGGCAGGCTTGATTTTTCAACCGGCCAGGTCATAAACGTCGATGGGGGCTTTCATTTAAGAAGACTGTAGGGAGTAATAATGGCAATTAAAAGCACAATCAGGACACTGTTAAAAGACGGCTTTATTCTCGTTTTTAACCAGGACAAGCTCGACGTTGTCAAGACAGCCGAGGCCCTTATAAAGGCAGGTATCAATAATATGGAGGTAACCTGCCGGATAAATAAACCTTTGGAGAAACTGGAACGGCTGCGCAAAGAGCTGCCCAATTTTGCGGCCGGCTCGGCAAGTTTAATCGACTCACCCGCTATGCTCAATGTCTATAATAAGGCCCATCCTCAGAATCCCCTGCCTTCGGCGCAAGAGGTTGTTGATGCAGGCACGTGTTATCTTGTCTCGGCTATTAACTTCCGCGACGAAAGCTTCGAGAAGTTCGCCGGCACGGTACCTATGATACCGGGATGCGGCAGTGCGACGGAGATCGTCAGCCAATTTTCCAAGGGTGCGAATCTCTGTAAGATATTCCCAGCCAGGCAGCTTGGCGGCCCCGGCTTTGTTAAGGCAATCGACCCTGCTATTCATAAGACCATCAGCCTGGTACCCACAGGTGGAACAAATCCGGGCAACATTCCCGACTATATTGATGCGGGAGTTCTGGTGCTTGGCGGCTCGTTCAGTATGATTGACCCGGCAACGCCGGGTTTGATGAGACCGGCCGTTGGCCGGGCCACAATGAAAAAAATCATCGACGAGCAGAACTACAATCTTTTGGCTGAGGAGCTGACTAAGATTAAACAATTGATAGACAGATTGCGAACAGAAAAATATCCCGATATCAACTTCGCAACGGCTTCTATCGAACAGATAAGCCGGAGTACAGGCAGAAATTTCAATATTGATTATTCAAACTAACCGGTTTTTACTGTCATGCTGTCCGAAGGACTCCTTACGGAGAGCAAAGCGAAGCATCTGGCCTACGAATGAGAATAATCCCGATAAATCGGGACTTGTGCGGGAAGAGATTCTTCACTTCGTTCAGAATGACAAATTGTGTTATCTCTTGACTATGAGCAATGGAAGTTTGAAACAAGACTTAAGATTGCAGAGATTATCTATAAGTCTTATCATCTTTTCGCTGGCAGGGATGCTGTTGTGTGCGAACACCGTGGCTTCTTCTTCGGCACTAACAATCAACGCTAAGGACACCGGCTATCGCGGTATCTGGTATATGAATCAACCGTCCGGCGACGAATACGTCTATAAGTACAGCGGAGGACTTGGGACGTACTGCGCCAAACACAAACCATTTGCCGTCTATTGCGAGAAGGTCAAGAAGACTTTTTTCTGTTACGGCGGAACAACCACAGACAGTAACCGAAAGCTGCTGCATATAGTCTCTTACTATGACCACAGGACAGGGATGGTTCCGCGGCCAACCATACTTCTTGACAAAAAGACCGGCGATGCCCATGATAATCCGGTTATATCCGTAGATGACAAGGGCCATATCTGGATATTCTCAACTTCACACGGCACGGCGAGGCCTTCGTATATCCACAGAAGCAGTAAGCCATACGAGGTAAGTGAGTTTGAACTCATAAAAGCAACAAAAATAGAAGGCGGCAAAGAAGTTCCAATGAAAAATTTTTCATATATGCAGCCCTGGTATATCAAAAATAATGGGTTCATCTGCTTCTTCACCCGTTACAAATATCCCGTTGACCGTACTATCTGCTTTATGACAAGCCCGGACGGTATCAAATGGTCGAAGTGGACCCGGCTTGCAGCAATTGATAAGGGACACTATCAAATCAGTGCTGCGGGCAAAAATAAAGCAGGGACTGCGTTTAATTTTCACCCTGAGGGAAAAGGTCTGAATTGGCGGACGAATTTGTACTATATTGAAACCGCCGATTTCGGCAGAACGTGGCAAACGGTTGACGGGCAAAAAATGATGCTGCCGCTGACAGGCGTTGAGAATCCCGCTCTTGTCCACGATTACCAGGCCCAAGGTTTGAACGTTTATCTGAAGGATATTCGGTTGGATAAAAGAGGAAAACCAATCATTCTGTTTTTGACAAGTAAGGGGTACGAATCCGGCCCGACAAATGACCCGCGCACCTGGACTACCGCTTGCTGGACGGGTCGAGAATGGGAGATAAGAGCAGCTTTTGTCTCAGATAACAATTATGATATGGGCTCGCTCTATATCGAGGATGACGGGACGTGGCGAATAATCGGGCCTACCGAGACCGGGCCGCAGCCGTATAATCCCGGTGGCGAAATGGCTATGTGGACAAACAAAGACCTTGGAAAAAACTGGAAAAAAGTCAAACAACTTACGAAAAATAGTCCGTACAATCACACATACGCACGGTGTCCAGTAAACGCTCATCCCGATTTCTATGCCATCTGGGCTGACGGCCATGGCAGAAAACCTTCGCAGTCATCTCTTTACTTTTGTGACAAACAAGGAAATGTACGGGGGCTGCCGCGCGAAATGACCGAAAACCTTGTGAAACCGGAATTATTTGAGTATAAGTCGAGCAAGTAATTTGACCCCTGCCAGCGTCAAGCAGGGGCACTATTTGTCCGATGCCTGCACCTGTGGTTGCGCAGACACAGGTGGGAGAAAGAAAATTATGGAAACAAAACAAATAGCCAATCAGACCGTTACTATCAATCGTTACAACACAGTGATTGTCGGCTCAGGTGCGGCAGGGATGAACTGTGCTGTGCACCTGTATGAATTTATGAAGGCCAAAGGTGTTGAGAATCCGCAAGACAGGATTGCTGTCGTAACTGCGGGATTAGGCTTAGGTGCATCGCGGATGAGCGGCTCCGACAAGCAGACCTATTACAAAATAGGCACCAGTCCGGATATTGCCGACAGCGCCGAAGAGTTTGCGAAGAGTCTGACAGCAGCCGGGTGCTGCCACGGTGATTCGGCGCTTATCGAGGCAATCGGCTCACTTCGTGAATTCTATCATTTAGTCCAGGCTGGAGTTCCATTTCCGACGGATTCTACCGGTACCTTTATCGGTTATAAGACGGACCATGACCCATACGAGCGGGCCACGTCAGCCGGGCCTAAAACGAGCAGGTTTATGAGCCAGTGTTTGCAGAAACAGCTTGAACGGTATGGTGTTGAAATATACGATGCGCAGGAGGTCGCACACTTACTAACAGCCGGCTCCGGTGAATCGAAGCGAATCATAGGTGTTGTAACGGTGGATAAGAAAAACGCTGATGAATCAAATCGTGCCATAAACGTCTTCTTTGGGGCAAATATAGTACTTGCCGCCGGCGGGCCTGGCGAGCTATTCAAAACCACCGTCTATCCGAAAGGCCAGCTCGGAATCCACGGGCTTGCATTCAAGGCGGGCCTGACCGGAGCAAACCTGACCGAATCGCAATTCGGCCTGGCGAGTATCAAATTCCGCTGGAACGTTTCCGGCACTTATATGCAGGCGATTCCGCGAATATACAGTACTAACGCCGACGGCAAAGACGAGAAGGAATTTCTGACGAGCTTTTTCCCGTCAATGAGCAAGATGGCAACAAATATTTTTCTCAAGGGTTATCAATGGCCCTTTGACCCGCAGCGCATCGAGAACCTGAAATCATCGTTGGTTGACATCCTGGTATTCAACGAAACACAAAAAGGCAGGCGGGTCTATATGGATTTTCTACACAATCCCATAGGTAGTGATTCTATGGATGAGTTTGACATTGACGACCTCGAATCGGAAGCTAAGGACTATCTGCAAAAAGCCGGCGCACTGCAGAAAACACCTATCGAACGATTGGCGCATATGAATGTCCCAGCTATCGAGATATATAAGGAAAACGGCATTGATTTATATTCGGAGCCGCTTGAAATTGCGGTCTGCGCTCAGCATAACAACGGCGGTTTTGCAGTGGATAAGTGGTGGCAGTCCAATATACCGCAGACTTTTATAATCGGTGAGATGGCCGGTACGCACGGCGTAAAACGACCCGGAGGCTCCGCCCTTAACGCCGGTCAGACGGGCGGGCTGCGAGCGGCGGAATATATTGTGAATGTCTATGGCGGCGAGCTGCCGGATTACTCGGATAAACAGTCTGAGATTGACCGGCAGTTAAGTGACATTGTCGGGAGTTTCGAGCAATATAAAAGCTCGTCAGGTTCGGACCCCGAAGAAGTATTAGAAGAAATCCGAAGCCGTATGACTGCATCCGGAGGACATATAAGAGAGTTGAACGATGCTCAAAAAGCCCTGAAAGAAGCGGTAAAGCTCTACAAAGGCATAAAACAAAAAGGATTCAATTCAAAAGACGCCAAGGTTTTAATTACAGCAATCCAGGCCGAGCATCTGGCCCTGGCAAGCGTTGGGTATCTCAAGGCCGTTGTGGAATTGCTCGAACAAGGCAGCGGCTCGCGGGGTTCGCATCTTGTCCTTTCCGAAGACGGTATCGAAATACATCCAGACGTGATTGATAAAACCACTGGTAAACCGTTAAAATTCAAACCTGAGAATGAGTCGTTGAGAGATTCTATATTGCAGGTTGAATACGATGAAGGTTCGCCCGATTTGTTTCGGTGCAGGAACATCAAATTAAGGCCTGCGCCGACCGACAGGAAGGCATTTGAGCCGGCCTGGCAGGATTACAGAGAGGGAAAAATCTATTCCTTCGACTGCGCTGGGGACAGGAGCAGCTAAAGTACATAAGAAAGAGGTTCTCTATGGCAATAATAGATGTAAAGCCGAAGTCACAATGCAAGTATGACATACTCTCGTTAGGTGAGATAATGATTCGATTAGACCCAGGCGAGGAAAGGATTCATACGACCCGGCATTTTCGGGCTTGGGAAGGCGGCGGAGAGTACAATGTCGCCAGAGGTCTAAAGCGATGTTTCGGTAAAAGAGCCGCGGTTGTAACTGCCCTTGTGGATAATCCTGTCGGAAGATTGCTCGAGGACTTGATATATCAGGGCGGCGTGAATACCGAGTATGTCAAATGGGTCCCGTACGATGGCATCGGCAGGAAAGTAAGGATTGGCTTGAATTTCACCGAGCGTGGCTTTGGCGTGCGGGCCGCTGTGGGCTGTTCGGACAGGGCAAACAGCGCCGCTTCACAACTAAAGAAAGGCGACATAGACTGGGACAACATATTCGGCACCGACGGCGTCCGATGGTTCCACACCGGAGGCATTTTTGCAGGACTGTCGCAGACAACGCCTGATGTTATCATCGAAGCTGTTACAGCAGCCAAAAAGCACGGCACTATAGTTTCCTACGACCTGAACTTTCGCAACTCACTATGGAAGGATATCGGCGGCCAAGAAAAGGCAATGGAAGTCAATCGTGCTATCGCACCGCATGTGGATGTGATGCTTGGCAACGAAGAAGACTTCACAGCCGCTCTGGGTTTTAAAGTAAAAGGCACCGGCGAAAGCTTCTCGAAGCTCGACCCAACGAATTTTAAGAAAATGATCGAGCAGGTTACAAAGGAGTTTCCAAATTTCAAAGTCGTAGCCACAACTCTGCGGAATGCGAAAACAGCTTCGGTCAACGACTGGGGTGCTATTATCTACGCCGACGGTGAATTTCACGATGCCACACTCAGAACGGACCTTGAGATATACGACCGTGTCGGAGGCGGTGACAGCTTTGCATCCGGCCTGATATATGCTCTTATGGAGGGAAAAGAGCCCGACGAGGCGGTCAACTACGGTGCCGCCCATGGTGCTTTGGCAATGACTACACCTGGCGATACGACAACAGCCAGTCTGCGCGAAGTCGAAAAAGTTATGGGTGGCGGCGGCGCCAGAGTTGACAGATAATCCGAACACGATGTTCGAGAAAAGATTTTTATGATTGTTCAGGCACTTAAATGGGTTGGCGGTATTGACGGTTTCTTAGAGCTTATAGACCAGCGGCGATTGCCTGCTGAATTTGTTAAGTTGCAGTGCCGCTCGATAGAACAGCTTTTTGAATCAATAAAGACGCTTGCCGTTCGAGGTGCCCCGGCTATCGGTGTTTCGGCAGCTTATGGACTTGTTTTAGCTATGCAAAAGCTTAAACCTGCGGATGGTCTGGAGGAGGGACTTAAAGTTCTGATTGAGTCTGCCGAGTATTTGGCATCATCCCGACCTACAGATGAGAATTTATCATGTGAGCTGGAGAGGATACGGAAAAGTGAAGAGGAGTTTGTGGCCGGGCAGCCAGAAGCAACGGTGCAAGAGTTGCGCGAGGTTGCCTTAGCTGAGGCGAATGCTATTTATCGGGAAGACGTGGATATGTGTCGGCGGATTGGTCAAAATGGGGAAAGGTTCATTAAAAAAGACGCCGGTATTTTGACGCACTGCAACGCAGGGGCGCTTGCGACTGCGGGAGAGGGGACGGCTTTGTCGGTGATGTTTGAGGCACATAAAAATGGAAAGAAGTTCAGGGTTTATGCAGATGAGACCCGGCCATTACTGCAGGGTGCTCGATTGACAGCCTGGGAGCTGAAGCAGGCGAGAATTGATGTTACAGTGATTTGCGATAATATGGCGGCTTACCTGATGAAACAGGGCAGGGTCGATGCGGTCATAACCGGCGCGGACCGAATCGCGGCAAATGGTGATACGGCAAATAAGATTGGTACTTACAGCCTGAGCATTCTCGCCAGAGAGCACGGCATACCGTTTTATATTGCGGCGCCGTCAAGCACGTTCGATTTGAGTATAAAAAGCGGAGCCGAGATACCTATTGAACAAAGGCCGGCTGATGAAGTGACGTTCTTTGGCGATAGAAGGACCGTACCAGAAGGGGTTGACATTTACAATCCGGCTTTTGACGTTACAGAGGCACAGGATATTGCTGCTATCATTACCGAAAGAGGGGTGATTGAAAAACCCAACGCCGAGGCCATCTCGGGACACTTGTCTGACGACAGTCAAGATTCGAGGTGATGTTCAATTGCCGGCTATAGAGTAGTACCATTCACCTGCCACGTGAAACAGCCGCTTTCGCGTAGGAAAACTCAACTCATCTTCGGGAACGATGCGATAGCCTTTGTGTTTCATACATTGGTCGAATTGCAAATCTCTATAGCGCCACAAGATTTCAAAAGGTTGGTCGTCACCTGTTATGGGCAGGTCAAGCTTATGACGCCATGCATCCTCGATAGCTTCAGCTTGTGCCTGATAATGACACTCCCGGCAGTCCCGCTTTGCCTGCTTTAGAGTTCTGTCTGGATTATACCGGCAGACGCTGCGACATCCGCACCCTAAAAAACCAGCCATCGCCACCAGAAAAACCGCTGTCAGAATCCTCATTTCCTATGTCTCCTGTAGAAAGCCGTCTAATAACTAATCAATTTTTAGTCCGCCGCGGCGGATTAATCTACGGCGACGACTTCTTTTATCTCAGGGACCTTTTCTTTTAGGATTCTTTCGATTCCCATTTTCATAGTCATCGCAGCCCCGGGGCAGCCATGGCAGGCCCCCTGCAGGCGGACCTTGACGGTGTTGTCTTCATCTATTCCAACCAGCTCAACATCGCCGCCGTGGCTTTGCAGACTCCCCCGAATGGACTCGATTGTGTCTTTGACCTTTTCTTCCATAGTTTTTTCGGCGTTAGCTTCGCTGCAACCGCAATTTTCACACATAAGAAATCTCCAAAAAACTCATTTAGCGAGATTATTATATCAGCAATTTTGCTTTTGGCCAGCTTTTCGTATTGAAATAGGTTCGACAAGCTCACTACAGGTTGGGTTTGTTTTGGGTTTGTTTTTTTGGGGCCGGAAGGTGGTTCATTTTCATAATCCTTTGCGATAAAGAGGTTTGCGCTCATTTTGGGCTTTACGGAAATTGGGTTTGAATTGGGTTTGTTTATTCGGACTACGAAATCATCGTTTTTTCTGTAACCCTCTATAACATATAAGTTTACGTTCATTTTGGCTCTTTTTAAATTGGCTTTGATTGGGTTTGAATTGGGTTTGTTTTCACTAAGTGTCCAATCGCGTTTTCTTTCATAATCCCTTGTATTATATAGATTTGCGTTCATTTGCAATCCGCCTACGGCGGACAAGATTGGGTTTGTTTTGCATAAAAAGGGGTGATTTGTAGAAGAGTCTCTACAAGTGTAGAGTTGCGAGAGAGTGAAGAGTGAGCTAAAGTGCCTAAAGTGACTAAAGTGAGCTAAAGTTAGATCCTTGATGCTCATGATTTACTATTTACTATTGATTATTGACTATTTAATGAAGGCAAAAAAGTAGCCCCTCTATAATTAGACGTAGCTGCACGTTTGATGCGAAAAAAGTCCTCAAATATCAGTTCGGGATTCTCGTAACTCGATGCCACTAAAGCAGTTAAAAAAATTTTGAAAAATTTGATTTTTGCTCAAAGGTATCAGCGTTTTTGGTTGATTTTTCACTAATATTTAACCACAGATTTCACAGATTACACAGAGAACACAGAAAGCTATTAGCCACGAATTGACACGAATTAACACGAAGTTTTTTTAGACAGGATACCTATTACCTAAGGCACAGGGGCACAAGTTGACACTGTTTTTTTTAGACACGGACTGACCTGGCGCAGCGTAGCCGCAACCAAAAGTTCGTCTAAACAAAATGTTCCATAACCTATTGTAATTACAGATGATACAATCGCTTAAAACAAAAAACACGCATAAAAAACAAGGAGTTGAAAGATTGTAGTACGGACTG
>JAUWBX010000210.1 GCA_030609625.1 Phycisphaerae bacterium | reverse complement strand
ACAAATACGCTGAACTTACCATCCGCCGGGTTCAACACGAAGGGCGTGCTGACATAATCATCGATTCCGTCAAGCTGCAATGCACCATCTACCATACCGCCTTCAGGCTGCCAGGCTGGAACACCGGTGAGAACGCCATCGTTGACGCCGATGCTGTCGTAGGCTATGTCACCTTCTGTCTCGTCCAGCTTCCAGTACGCCACGGCGCCAGGATATGTCAGCAAATATTCAGCGAGGGCGATCAGATCCTGGACATCTACTATGCTATCTCCGAAAGGTGGCGGGGCAATATCATAGGCTGGCTCGTCTGTGTGCCAGTGGTCCACCATCAAGCAAATGTCTGCACAATCGACAATTCCGTCGCCGTTAAAGTCGGGGATCGCCCGTACGCCAGTGAGTACGGAAGCAATAACTTCCGCCATCAGCCTGGTTCCTTCTGTGCTGAGGTGGACGCCATCTGGTTGGTACAGATTGGGCGAGTCTTTCATCGCTGTGTATAGATCGATCAACTGTACTTCCCTATATGTCGGCAATTGACTAATGAGCGGGTCTATCTCATTTCTAATCACACTATTTCTGATATGACTGTAAATGCTCGACCTTGGTGTCAGATAACAAATATATATATCTGGCTGACTGGGTAGCTGTGCAAAAGAATCAATCAATGCGAGGTAGTCAGGAATGAAATCGTCCTTGTGCACCCAGTTATTGGATGCGGAGTCATTGCCGCCCAAGTGAATAACCACCACGTCTGGCTCAGATGCCAGGGCACTGTTATATGCGCCTCGCTCTACGTAGGGGTACGAGCCTTTTCTCAACAATGTCGCACCGCTGACCCCAAAGTTCCGTGTTTCCCAGTGACTGTCGAACTGCCGCAGTATCCTTTCCAACTGAGCTGGATAGCAGTTGTATGCCTGATTAGGAAGGCCATACCCATACGTAATACTGGCGCCCACACACGCTACCAGCTTTGCATCAGCAACGCTTGGGCTCAGGCCAATAATGAATGCCAAAACCAATACGATTGAAATTGTTTTTTTCATTTCCCTGCCCTTTCAGAAATTGTTAATATTTTTTTTAATGTTGCTGACTGTGCGCACATTTAGCGGCTTAGGTTTGTCTTTACGAAAATCTCTCTGATTGGATGCCATTTTGACTTCTCCTCCAAAAAGCTACGAAGTATAAGCACATATTCAGAGCAGACAAGTCAATTGTTGAAACTACGCATCATCGCTGTTTGTTCCTGAAAATAGTCTGCCCGATTGAGACAAGTCTGTCAAGAAGAAAATTCCTAAAAACGAGATAATTAATAAGGTATAGTAGGATTTCTGCGTTTTTCGCCAAATAGAAGGGGTAACAGCGTTTAGAATGCCCTACAGTTAGAAATAATGAGTAACAGGGAGGGGTATATTTTGGTTTTGTCTGATGTGGCGACCGCAATACGGCGAGGGGATACTCGAAGGTGCCGAAGCCAACGAATCGAATTGACCAGACAGGATGTTTCCTTTAGGCTGTGTCTGAAAACTCGTACCTGGCTTCGAGCGGCTTGTTTTGTCTCTGGCTGCGTCCGTCTGCATCGACGTATTATTCAAATACGCCTGCTTCGACGTCCTTGCCAGAGCCAAAACCGCTCGCTCTCGAGCCGACGGTATAGTTTTCAGACAAAGCCCCAGTTGATTGATATTTAGAGCCTATCCCAATACCCATCTCTATTGCGTCCGGCTGCAAAGCCCGATGCCTGCGTTGTCGGTGAAAAGGACCCCGCCCACAGGTGGCGGGGCTAAACAAACTTCGCAGGAATGACAACCCCCGACAGTGCCGGGGGCTAACAATTTGGATTGCCGCCTTGGCCTCGGACTCCGCCATAGGCGGACAAGTTTTCGCTCGGCCTCATAACGAGACGGTTATTCGGATAAGCTCTAAGTATTTGCTCCTAAGAAAATAAACGGCATTCGTATCGTAAGGGTTGAGATTGCCACAGTCGCCTACGGCTCCTTCGCAATGACATTGTTGGTCCATTTTCTTTTGCATTCCTGGTGAGAATCCGGTGAGGTTCTCGCAATGAGAGAGAGCGCAATGCTATGGGCCAAAAATGTTATGTGTTGCCAGAAAAATTAGGCCCACCCTAAAAAATTGAGTCTGAAAATCCGCTGGCTATATCTGCTCCTTTTTTGCTAACTGACGAAAATACACACAAAAAAACAACTATGTTGCTGTTGGTGAAAATTAAGTGGAAAACACCGCGGGTTTGTGCCAGAATCAAAGAGAAATGTAAAAAAAATCGAAAAAAATCAGAATTTTAGACATAATTACCCGATTTAACACATATTGCCGTTATGTATAACTTTCTAAAGGGACGACTAATAATTGTAAGACTATGCCTGATGGCGGCTGTTTTGATTCTGGTCGGCATCGGGATAGCTACAATCTATTCTGTCGGTCACCCCGCAGAGCCCAGCCCGGCCACCGAAACCGGCAACCTGGGCAATCTCTGGAAAAAGCAGGTCATGTTCGCTGCCGTCGCCATAATCGGCTTTATAGTGGTTAATACAGTCAATTACAGACACTTTGGAGCGGCAAGCTATCGGATATATGCTTTTGTACTGCTGCTTTTGGGTCTATTACTAATCAGCAGGTATGTTATAAATTTACCATTTATGCCGGAAATCAATGGCACACACAGATGGATTAAATTCGAGATAGCCGGCTGGTCTCTGTCCCTGCAACCCTCTGAATTTTGTAAGTTGGTGTACATTCTGGCCCTGGCCTGGTATCTACGATACCGAAGCAATTACCGCAGTCTTAGCACCCTAATCGGACCTTTTGTTCTAACCCTTCTGCCAATGATTCTCATACTTCTTGAGCCGGACCTGGGTACTGTGCTGTTAATGATGCCAATCTTGTTTACAATGCTGTTTGTAGCCGGTGCAAAGGTCAAACATTTGCTCATCATAATACTTCTGGCACTGCTGGTAAGCCCGCTGTTGTGGTATAAGATGAGGCTTAATCAGCGAATCAGAATTAGTAGTGTCGTATTGCAAAACGCCTGGGTTCGCGAAAAGGCGGAGAAGCACCCCTGGCTGGGCCAGGTTCTTGTCGGTACGAAATTCAGTGAAAAG
Source organism: Phycisphaerae bacterium (assembly GCA_030609625.1). GTDB lineage: Bacteria > Planctomycetota > Phycisphaerae > Sedimentisphaerales > Anaerobacaceae > NIOZ-UU13. The sequence goes on along the minus strand of JAUWBX010000210.1, from coordinate 2,098 downwards.
CAATGGAAGAGTGATTGGGGTTGGCATCTGATTCGCTCAAAATATGCCGTTGCTTCCGGCGGCGCCAAAGGGTACGGTTTTCGACGGGGTCCCTTTGTCAAATACAACTTTCTAAAAGAAAGACACAATGACTTCATTTTTGCCATAATTGCCCAGCAATGGGGTTTTTGGGGCTGCCTGGGATTGCTTGGGCTTTATACCATTATTGTCGGCTGTGGGCTGGAAATCGCAGTGAACAATACCGACCCGTTCGGCAAATTGTTGGCAGTGGGTATTGTCGCAATGTTTGTCGTTGAGATTATCATCAATGTGAGTATGACCGTGGGACTTATGCCCATCACGGGCTTGACTTTACCACTGGTAAGCTACGGCGGCTCAAGCCTCTTGGTTAGTATGGCTTCCATAGGTTTATTAAATAATATCGGACGGTGCAGGCCTTTCAGCGTAGCACCAAAAGCGTAACTCGTCAACTTCAATGCCGGATGCTCGACGAGTATCAAGTATCAAGTATCGAGTATCGAGTATCGAGTATCGAGTATCAAGTATCGAGTATCAAGTATCGAGTATCGAGAATGATAAAAGGCTTCAGACAAATTGCTTCTCTTACGGCAATCAGCAGGGTATTCGGCATGGTGCGGGATATGGCGTTCGCACATTTTTTCGGTGCAGGCTGGTTAATGACGGCCTGGACCATGGGCTTTAAGATTCCAAATCTTGCCCGAAGGCTTTTTGGCGAAGGGGCGGCTTCGGCATCTCTTATCCCCGTATATAGCGAACAGCTTCATAACAACCCGGAGCAGGCAAAACGCTTAGCTAACACGGCTGTAACAGTTTTATTCGTAATACTTGCGGCAATTGTACTTATTGGCGAAGTATTGATCTGGAGTTACTACAGTTTTTTCGAGACCAGAACCGGCCCTCGACTCGGACTGCTATTGTGCTCAATTATGCTCCCATATATGATATTTATCTGCCTAATGGCAATTCTGGCTGGTATTCTCAATGTCCACAGACATTTTGCCACCCCTGCTGCGGCGCCCATCGTGCTGAATATATTTATTATTGGAAGCATCTTATTTACCGGCTGGGGGTTGAAAATCAAACCGGAACAGCAGGTCTTTTTCGTAGCGGTCGCAGTCTTGTTTGCAGGACTTGCACAGCTAACGATCCAGATTCCCTCTCTACGTGCCAGCGGAGTTTCAATCAGGCCTGCGTGGGATATTCACTCCAAGGCATTTAAGAAAATCATTATTCTGATGGGCCCTATGATACTTGGTCTTACTGTTACGCAGTTAAACACACTCGGAGATGATATTATTGCGCTTTGCTTTATGAATGAGCAAGGCGACCCGTTGGGTTATGGCGCACCTTCTTATTTGTACTACGCCCAGCGGCTTTATCAATTTCCTTTAGGAGTATTGGGGATATCCTTAGCGACAGCAATCTTTCCGGTTATGAGCTCAGATGCCGCCAGAAAAGATTTTGACGCACTTACCAAAACAATCGCACGTGGAATCAGGGCCGCTGTATTCGTTGCAATTCCGGCAACTGCAGGAATCTTTCTCGTAGCCAAACCATTAGTCTCAGCTATATTCGAACATGGCAAATTCAAAAGCGCGGACACGCCAATAGTAGCATGGACACTGTCGTTTTATGCTGTGGGGTTGTGTGGCTATTTTTTGCAGCAGATAACAACACGGGCCTTTTACTCTATGCAGGATTCAAAGACACCTGCACGAAGCGCTCTGTGTGCGGTTGCCGCCAATATTGTTCTGAATCTGACCCTTATCTGGTTCCTTGGAACAGCAGGACTGGCTGCCGCGACAGCAGCGTGCTCATATCTGCAGGTCGTAATCCTTGTCAGAGGGCTTCGGAGAAAATTGGGCCATTCAATATTAGATGGATTGCCGGCTACCCTAATGAAAACACTTGCAGCAACAGCCCTTATGTTTCTGGCCGGGACCGCAATTATGGCTCTGTGCAAAAATTTGCCCGATGGCAGGAGCTTTGATGTCCTCAGGCTCGCTGTGGTTGTGCCATCGGCGGCAGCGGTGTATGTGCTGGCCGCAAAATTCCTGCATATCGAAATGCTTTCTCT
>JAUWBX010000095.1 GCA_030609625.1 Phycisphaerae bacterium | reverse complement strand
ACAAATACTTCGCTCATATAAAGTATCTCCAGTTCCCCATATGATGCCCCCGCTATGAACCTACGACCACGGTTGCATAGGAGACCCGCTATAAAGATAAAGATTAGTACATTGAACACGACGACAGAACGCCCGTCAGCTTTCAATATAAAACTGTTTGTAAACAAAGAAAGGTGGAATTTTTCGTAGGGACAGTTGGAAAAGTCAGAGTCCGAGGTCAAGCAAGCTGGAGAAGTGAAAGGCTTATAGGGATTTTACTTGCAGCATTACGAATAGCTCCGTTTGTTTGCCAGGTTGCGATACCGAGCGGTTGTGACAAATCCACCCCAGCCACCAAGGATTAGCGAGCATGGTTTTTCGGCGACGGGAAAGGTCAATCCTCAGAAAAAGTCGCTGCCGCTGACTCGTTTTGCTTTGAGTGTGATTTCGTAGCTTATTAGGACCAACTGCCCGGTCCAGGTAATTTCAGAAACGATTCATTTAAGTCTCACTTTTTCTCTTGCGTCCTATTGTCATAATGCGTAAAATCAATGCTTTCAGCTTTATAGCAAACAACTAAAACCATAATAAAGGAGAAAAATGATGGAGACCAACATCGTTCAACGACGCCAGTTCCTGAAATCCACCGCGGCCACAGGAATCGGATTGCTCATTTTACCCAGCGGTACACTCTCCGGCGCCAACGCACCGAGCAACAAGCTCAATGTCGCCATGGTTGGTACATGGGGCCGGGCCGATGCGCATTTCGGCGCGATCTCAAAGGAGAACGTCGTAGCCCTGTGCGACGTGGACGAGAACCACATCGCCCACGCCGCCAGGAAGTTCCCAAAAGCCAAAACATACGTCGATTGGCGTAAATGCCTCGAACAAAAGGACCTCGATGCCGTGATTTGCTGCACCACGGACCACACCCACGCTTTCATAGCCAATTGGGCGTTGAATCGCGGCCTGCACTGCTTCTGCGAAAAGCCCCTGGGCAATACCGTTGAAGAAGCACGCATCGTCCGCGCAAACTACCTCAAGAACAAACATAAACTGGCCACGCAGGTCGGCACGCAGCGTCACGCCAAACCAAACTTCGAGCGTGTGCGCGAGCTAATCAAAGACGGAGCGATTGGCGAATTAACAGATGCCTATGCATGGGGCAATCGCCAGCTTCGCAGGCCCGGCTACCCGCCCGCCAAAGGCACGCCGCCAAAAACCCTCCACTACGACCTGTGGATTGGGCCGGTACCCTTCCACCCGTACAACCCCGACTATTTCAAAGGCGGTTCCGGTATGAATTGCCTCTCGTGGAATATGTACTGGGATTTCGGCACCGGCCAGGTCGGCGATATGGGCAGTCATACCATCGACCTGGTGTGGAATGCGATTGACGCGGGTCTTCCGACGACCGCAGAAGGCCAGGGCGAGAAGTTCAATCCTGAAGTCTCACCCGTCGAATTGCACACCTCTTTTGATATCCCCGCGAACGATTGGCGCGGGCCTATCCGCGTCCACTGGTACCAGGGCGGCATGATGCCGAGATCACCGAAGAGTTACGTCGATCTGAACAGGATCGGACACGGTGCTATGTTCAAGGGCACCAAGGGTTACGTTATCTGTGATTTCGATTCGCGGATTCTGCTGCCGTTCGGCAACGACGCCGACCTGACGTATTACAAGCGGCGGACAAAGGATGAGGTGATTCCGCCGCTGGGGCACTTTCAGAGGGAATGGGTCGATGCGTGCAAGGGTGACCTCAAGACCTCCTGCGATTTCGATTACGGTGGCACGGCGATCGAGATGATGCTGCTGGGTCTTGTTGCCTACCGTGTTGGCAAGAAGCTCGATTACGACGGTGCCGCGGGTCGTGTCACCAACAGCGCTGAGGCCAATGAGCTTCTGCGCCGCCAGTACCGCCCCGGCTGGACCCTCAACGGGTAAAGCGAGGATAGATAAGAGATGAAACGTTATATTGTTCACGGGTTGTTCTGTTTATTCATTGTCAGTATATCAGGATGTACAAAGTCTGTCGAAATCATTGCGCACCGTGGGGCATCATACCTGGCTCCGGAGAACACCATGGCTTCAGTCATGCTTGGTTGGGAAAAAGGAGTTGATGTAGAAATAGATGTGCACTTGTCGAAGGATAATCGCATTCTTGTTATTCATGATAGCTCGACAAAACGTACAGGTGAAATAGATCTTAAGATTAAAGAGGCTACTTCTCAGGAGCTCCGCAAGCTTGATGTGGGGCGTTTCAAATCGGAAGAATATGCTGGAGAGCAAATCCCTTTTCTGGCCGATATTATCGAGACAATACCTCCTGGACGGAAACTCTATGTTGAAATAAAATGCGAGAAAGAGGTTTTGCCCATTCTCCGGAAACTCATCATCCAGAGCGGTAAAATGTCTCAAATAGTCATTATCGGCTTCGACCTGGAAACAGTGGCTTTGTCCAGGGAGCTTATCGATGTCCCCACATATTGGCTCAAGGGAACTGAAAAAGACAAAGAAACCGAGGAATGGATTCCGCACGACCCGCAACTTGTTCAAATAGCCAAGAATAAAGGCCTCGACGGTCTTGATGTTCATTATGCTGGTGTTACGAAGGATTTTATGGATGCCGTGAAAGCTTCGGGACAAAAGCTCTATGTATGGACAGTGGACAAGCCAGAAGAAGCAATTCGACTTGGAGAACTTGGAGTAGATGGAATAACAACCAATCGTCCAGGCTGGCTTCGTGAGCAGTTGAGGACAGAAGACAGAAAACAGAACTGATTTCTGACTTCTGATTTTAGGAACAGGAGAAACGGCAAGTGAATATGCTGCGAGTTTGGCCGATTGTCTGCCAGTTCGGCGTTGGCGCACTGTTGTGCATTATAGGAATTTGGTGTGGATTACGCGGAGGATACCTTAACCTGAAAATCGCCGAAGACCGCCGGTTCGTAGTGATACTCGTTGCTGGTTTCTTGTTAATGCTGGCCATCGTGTGTATCTTTACATTTCTGGCACCCTATTGGGCAAACGGAGAACCGTTATGATTGCTCAAGCTATCGGCGGAAATCTCGACTACGCAGTTATGCTGTGCTATTTCATTGCGGTGCTTGGGTTCGGCCTGTATTTCGGCCGGTATACTACCACTACCAAAGACTTCTTTTTCGGAGGACAGAGATTTTCATGGTGGCTGATTTCTTTTTCATGTGTCGCCACAGTCGTTGGAAGTTACAGTTTCATAAAGTACAGCACGGTCGGATTTAAACATGGCATTTGCAGCACGCAGTCCTATCTCAACGATTGGTTCTGGATGCCAATCCTCGTACTGGTCTGGATACCAATTATTTACTATATGAAAATTCAGTCAATTCCAGAGTATCTGGAAGTTCGTTTTGATAAAAAGACACGAATCGCCGCCACGTTTATTATCCTGCTCTACCTTATTGGATATATCGGTATCAACCTCATCACATTGGGCAGGACGCTGCACATGCTGTTAGGCTGGCAGGTTATGACCGGAGCGGTAATAACAGCAGTAGCTGTGGGCTTATATGTTTACATCGGTGGACAAACGGCGGTTATTATGACCGACCTTGTCCAGGGAATAATATTGCTTATTGCGGGCCTGGGGCTGTTCGCTGCCGCTATTTATCATTTCGGCGGTTTTGGCGAATTCTGGTCACTGCTTCCGCAGGAACATAAGTACGCTTTTTCGGATTTCAATGCACCGCCTAAGTTTAGTTTTGTCGGTATCTACGTCCAGGACGGGCTGGCCAATACCGGAGCCCTCATGCTCATGCACCAGGGTTTTATCATGCGATTTCTCTCGCTCAAAAGTGTCAAAGATTCACGTCGGATGGTGGTCTGCTGGATCCTCGTGCTGGCTCCGCTGGCTGCCATCGCCACCAGTTGCGGCGGATGGATTGCCAGGGCGCTGGTTAACAATGGCGAGCTGACCACTGAAGCCTCGGATTCTTTTGTAAAAGCCGCCCATTTTCTTTGCTCCCCGGGGATTTTCGGCTTTGTGCTCGCTGCTTTGACAGCAGCATTGATGAGTACCGCCGATACGCTTGTAAATGCTGTAAGTGCAATATTTGTAAATGACATTTGGAGACCGTACGTTAAGCCCGGAAGCAGCGACAAACATTACCTGCGGGTGGCGCGAATAACGAGTCTGTGCGCGGCCGGTTTGGGCCTGGCTTTAGTACCTATATTTATGAAAGATACCATTTATGGGGCGCACAGTATGTTTACGGCTGCCGTTACACCGCCGGTTCTGACAGCTATCTTTCTGGGAATTATCTGGAAACGGTACACTCCTGCTGCTGCTTTTGTAACCATCGCCGGTGGGGCTGTCCTGATTGGTTTGTCTTTCATCTGGCCGGATGCGCTGGTGGGGCCTTTTGACTTCGGAATGGGGCCGGACAGCTACAAGTTCATGCGGGCTTTATTCGGTTTGTTAGCGGCAGGGACTCTTGGTGTTTCTGTAACATGGTTTACCAAACCGAAACCAGAGGCTAAATTGAAAGGACTCGTTGCCGGGACCCAAATTGATGCTATGCGTAAGTTCAAAGGATGCCAACCCAATCTAAAACCCGGTGGAAAAGTGCGGCTCCAGACCAAACTTGATAAAAGCCTCGCAGGGAAAAACGTCGTTATCGTTTCTCAACCGGCATTAGACAAAATGGCTGCCGAATTAGGTGACCTGCTTTATGCCAGTCATATCCGCTGGTGGTATGGAGGGTTGCGCTCCGTCCATGTCAAAGCCGGCCCGCCCGCCGGCTCGGACCAAAGTGAACTTATATTAATCAGTCCGGAAGACGCCGCCACGGCACACTTTACTGAAGGTCAACAAGTAGTGGTCGAAAAAATTATGTAAAGCTGGAATAGGTCGATGCGGCACACCGAGCTTATAACCTGCAACTTAGTAACACTGAAATAATGAATCTCAAAGAACTGCTCGATACAACCTTTAATTGCGAATGCGGACGCAGCCACAAAGTTCCCATCAAAAGCCTTGTCTATGCAGAGGATGCCCTGGAGCGTTTACCCAAGGTTTTGGAATCCCTTGTTGATGGACGCCGTGTTCTCATAGTGGCCGACCAGCGGACCTGGGTCATCGTCGGCGAGCGTACCAGGCAGGTTCTCGAACAAACGGGCTGGTCTGTACACCATATCATTGTCCCTGATACTAATCATGGCAGTCCTGTTTGCGATGACACCACTCATGACTGGCTCAATGGCCGGTTGCCACCTATCGACATTGCCCTTGCAGTCGGTTGCGGCGTCATCAACGACCTGACTAAATGGTCAGCCTTCGAACATGACCTGCCTTACGCTGTTATTGCGACCGCCGCAACAATGAATGGCTTCACCGCCGCCAATGTCGCTCCAGCTATAAAAGGTGTTAAAACCATAATCCCTGCCAAACCTCCCCTGGCTGTATTTGCTGTCCCTTCGATAATCGTCAATGCCCCTTTTGAATTGACTGCCGCCGGTCTTGGCGATACCATCGCCAAACCCCTCAGCACCGCCGACTGGCTCCTCAACCACATCTTCCATGGCGAGTACTTCTGCCGTTACTGCAGCAAGATAATCAACGACCTGGAGACTTACTATTTTGACCGGCCCGAGGACATCAGGAGTCGTCAGCCTGCCGCGATAGAAGCCCTTTTCAATGCTCTATTGTATTCCGGCATCGCCATGACTATCGTGGGTACCTCAGCGCCGGCTTCAGGTGGTGAGCACCTCCTCAGCCATACTCTGGACATGATGTCCGGCATTGATGGCGCTGCTCACGACCTTCATGGCCGACAGGTCGGCCTCGGCGCTATATTTTCCGCGGCCATCTATGAGCGCATCTTTCAGACCGAAATCCCCATCTGCCACCCTTTTCCCTCTGACATCGATAGCACCTTCTGGGGCAGCTTGGCCGAGAATGTCCGTCAACAATACGAACAGAAGAAACCCATGCTCAAAACTATGTGCGAAAAGCTTACCGATGGTAAAACCTGGCGGGTCTTTCTTGCTGCCGCCCAGGACCAGGTTCGTTCTCCCCACGAAATTAAGAACTGCCTTAAAACTGCCGGCGCCGCCCACACATTTGCGGATATTGGATGCTCCCACAAGCGTTTGCTTGCTGCTGTCCTCCACATGCACGAAATTCGCAGGCGCCCCACGATTATTGATCTCGCCTGGGTCCTCGGCATTCTTCCCGGGGCCGCGGATGAAATCATAGACTGCTGGCTTACAACTTGATTCTGCAGGAAATCAATGGTATAGTGAAAACTGGGCGTAGTAGAATGTGTTCATATTGATTCAGGATGTGTATGAATTCTTTGGACTCCACACGATGCAGAGGATGTAAAAGGAGGTTCCTATGAGATGTAAATGGTGTGTTGTGATCAAGTTGAGTTTTGTGTTACTTGTAGGCGCGGCTGTTGTCCCATCGACTATTGCCCGGGAGAAGGCCGAGTCCGCCTTTGGCGGACTCAAAAAGCTGGAGGCCAAGGATGGAATCTGCGTTGTTCTCGGAGATACGAGTTGTGAATTGGCAATAGAAATGGCTCACAAAAGCGACTTGTTGGTCTATGTGCAGCTACCCAGTTCCGAGGACGTTGTTCGTGCCCGCCGGACGGCTGAAGCAGCAGGGCTTAATGCGACCCGTCTGCAAATCGACCAGGGAGACCTGAGCCATCTTCACTTGGCAGACAACGTGGCGGACGCCCTCATTGCAGTGGGCGGCGCAAGCAAGCTGTCCGAAGCAGAGGCGTTACGCGTCCTGCGACCTCAGGGTCGTGCGTCCCTTTTGGGACGAGAGCTGGTCAAGCCCGTCCCCGACGGCATGGACGACTGGAGCCATCCTTATCACGGTCCGGACAACAATCCGCTTTCGCAGGATCGCCTCGTCCGCGCGCCATACATGACGCAGTTCCTCGCTGACCCCCGCTATGGTCCTGCCCCGTAGTTGGCACGGTCCGGCGGGCCGGGACGCACTGTAGCCAATGTATCCGTGCAGACCTCGGGAATGCGCTGTAACAACTCCTGCTCTTGCATCCTTTCTGTTGGCTGCGTTTTCTTTACCTTCGCACGTCCAGGGTAGGACCATAAAGGCAAGGATAATAAGCAATGAATTTCTCATAATAGTCTCCAATTCTAAGGGATAA
>JAUWBX010000093.1 GCA_030609625.1 Phycisphaerae bacterium | reverse complement strand
GTCCAGTATTTAGTATCTCCGCAGAACACCTTGCGGTGGAGTCTGCACTAAGTATGAGTTTGTTAGTATCGTTCAACATAAAATCTGTACTCCATCGGTAGCACGGGCTTCCAGCCCGTGAAAACACGGCCAAGATGGCCGTGCCACAAAATTTGGCCACATTTGGGGTTATGGTTCGACAGGCTCACTCCCGATACATCGGGAAGCAGAGTCGAAGGACTGAACAATAGTTTATTCATTGAGATTAACGAAATTAGAAAGTGCTTAAAGTTTAGAGTGCCTAAAGTGACACTTACGTGTCATCCTGAGGCGAAGCCGAATCCCGGCGCGCCGGGATGGCCAACGAAAGAGTCCCGATGTATCGGGATTCGCTTCGCTCAGAATGACAGCCTTGCTGTCACTTTAGCTCACTTTAGGCACTTTAGTTCACTTTAGGCACTTTAGTTCACTAAAGCCTCTGATTTTACTATGTTACCAAATCCACCCCAAACTTTCAACTGATTTTATCTTCTTTTGACAGATTCTACTGCCACTGCCGAAAGGCATCCGCCGCAAGGCGTCCCGCCGGAAGGCGTCCCCAAGCGGACAAGCGGACTTTCGGGACTGCGGAGAACACACGAAAACGCAGAAAGTCTCCCGATACATCGGGATACTCGATACTGGATGCTGGTCGAGAATCAGGGGAGTGCCAAATGAGCCCCGGTCATATTCGTCTCTTGTCTCTCGTGCCCCGTGACCCGAGCGACGAGCCAGCCGGTCCGTTTTTTTGGGTTATATAAACCGTGAAAAGTTTGTTATAATCATTAGAGAATTAAGAAGTGAGGCTCAAATTGAACGACGTTCAGTGTGAACTATGTCCAAAAATGTGTTTGATTAAGCCCGGCCAAAGCGGCGAGTGCCGGGTGAGAATCAATATCGACGGCGTCCTGCGAACGGTAGTTTATGGATACCCGTGCTCAATTAATATCGACCCAATCGAAAAGAAGCCGCTTTTCCATTTTTTGCCGGGCAGCATGATTCTCTCGGTAGCGACTGTCGGCTGTAACCTCCACTGCAAAAACTGCCAGAACTGGGAAATATCACAAGCCAACCCGGAAGATGAAAACATATCCGCATATTTTGTCCCGCCGGAACGGTTAGTGTCGCTAACCAAGCGCAATAATTGTCCTTCGTTGGCATATACTTACACCGATCCGATTGTTTATTATGAATATACTTATGATACTGCGAAGTTGGCCCGCAGTGCCGGCATACGCAATGTTCTTGTAACAGCCGGATATATAAATGAACAGCCGTGGACAGAGCTGCTCAAACACGTTGATGCAGCGAACATAGATTTGAAGGCAATTTCCGACGATTTTTATCGGCGGATATGCTCGGGGACATTAAAACCTGTCCAGAATGCTTTAATACTGGCCAAGGCGAGCGGCATCCTGGTTGAAGTTACGAACCTGATTATTCCGACGCTGAACGATAAACCTGAACAAATACGCGAACTTGCCCGCTGGCTCAAAGTGAATCTGGGCGGCGAGACACCGCTGCACTTTTCAGGATTTTATCCTCGCTACAAAATGCGTAATCTGCCGCCGACTTCGTTGAAAACATTGGAAATGGCTCGGCAAATCGCAATGGGTGAGGGGCTGGACTATGTATATATAGGAAACCTTCGCAGCAAGCAAGGCCAGAACACGTATTGTCCGGACTGCAAAGTTCTCCGCAAGGAGTCCCAAGGACTGCTCATCGAACGCAGTGGTTATACCATCCTGAAGAACCGGCTCAAGGATGGCTGTTGCCCGGATTGTGGAAAAGAAATTTATGGAGTCTGGAAATGACCCGTTCGACTTCGCTCAGGGTCATCCTGAGCGACTGAAAGGAATCGAAGGATGACACGCAGAAAATTTATTCGCAAATTAATAAAAGCAGGTTCACCCATTGTCGTCGGCGTTTTATGGTTGGCCAAAAAGACTTCGCCGCGAAAGTTTGTGCGGGCTATTCGAGTTAAAAAATATCCTGGTCCCTTAAAGCCCTTACGAGATATTTCCAAACAAGGCAAATGGAGCGGTTGACCCCGTTAGAAATTCCACAGGAGAAAACAATATGCGTCAAAAAGCGAAGATTTCTAACGGGGTTGAAATGGATAAGCAGTTAAAAAAATGGCTCGGAGGGGGATTTTTGCTGGTTTTGGTAATTGTGTTATTAGTTATTGCCACCATTTTTTTCAGGAAACCACATCTCCCAAAAGAAGCTCCCGCCAAGCCTCGCAAGGTTGTTCAACGTTCGTTGCTTGCTGAGAGAGGATGGTACTCTGCCGATGCCGGAACGTTGAGCGAACAAATTGAAAGCTTCTTCCAAAAAGCTCAGGTTAAACCGATAAACAATGTAATTGCACTAATTTTGCCACACGCGGGATACCAGTACTCAGGCCAAACCGCAGTTTGCGGGCTAAAGACCACTGACAGAAAATATAAACGAATCGTTGTTATTGGTCCAAGTCACAGTATCCCAATGGAAGAGATACTGAGTGTTCCGAGAGTAACGCATTACGAAACGCCTCTGGGACAAATACCGCTGGATGTGGAATTTATAAACAAACTTCTAAAATATTCTCTGTTTCAGAATGTACCCCAGGCACACAAGAACGAACACAGTGTTCAAATAGAGCTGCCGCTGCTGCAATACAGCCGAAAAGATTTCGAGCTTGTGCCAATTGTAGCCGGCAGTTGCTCGTTACAGACAATCACCAAAGCCGGTAACATTCTAAGAAGTTTAGTTGATGCCGAAACCCTCGTAATTGCAAGTTCGGATTTTGTACATTATGGTCGCGTACATCTTTACGTGCCGTTTACGGAAAACATACCTGAGCAAATCAAAGAGCTTGATATGGGAGCGTATGAGTATATAGCCGCATTGGATGCTAAAGGTTTTCTGGAATATAAGTACAAGACCGGGGCGACGATTTGTGGTTATATTCCGATTGCGGTATTACTTTCAATGTTAGACGGGCCGGTCAGGGCTGAGTTAATAAATTATACAACTTCCGGTGAGTTAACAGGTGATTTTACAAATTCCGTCAGTTATCTTTCCGCTGCCTTTTCCGGGGCGTGGCAAAACAATCCGGAGATTAAACCGCAGTCAAATGACCCGGCATTAGCAGAGGAGGACAAGGAACAACTTTTGACTTTAGCCCGCAAAACAATAGTGTATGCACTGAGGAATCGACGGGTACCACAGGCATCGGAGCTGGGTGTTACAATCAGCGATGCGATGAGATGTCCCCGTGCGGCATTTGTAACGCTCAAGAAAAATTCCCAGCTCAGAGGCTGTATAGGCGATATCTTTCCGCAGCGGCCTCTGTACAAGTCGGTCATTCGAAACGCGATTAACGCTTGCGTTAATGATAGACGTTTTCCACCGGTAACAGAAGCGGAATGCAAAGATATTACAATCGAAATCTCCGCACTGACAGCGCCTGAACCTGTTGTCTCGTCGGACAAAATCCGAATCGGCACAGATGGCGTCGTGCTGAGCAAGGACGGACATTCTGCCGTGTTTCTGCCTCAGGTTGCACCGGAGCAGGGTTGGGATGTTAATCAGATGCTCACGCGATTGTCTTTGAAAGCGCAGTTGCCTGCTGATGCCTGGAAAGAAGGTGCGAGCTTTTTGGTCTTCCAGGCGGTCCTTTTTAGTGAAGGTGAAAAATGAAATTTGCTCGCAGTCTGTTGATATTCAGTTACGGCCTGTTCACCATCACCGCCCAGGCCCTGCTTTTTCGCGAGTTTATAACCACCTTCGAGGGCAACGATATAAGCGTTGGCATTTTCTTTGCTTCATGGTTTCTATGGGTGGGGCTGGGAGCGATAGTTGCTTATAGAGTGCAAATTATCGCCGAAAAATTACTTAAAAACATAGAGTTTTTGTTTTTGAGTTATCTGCCTGCCTTTATTCTTCAATTGATATTAATCATCCAGGCCCGTGAGCTTGTGGGTATAGAATCGTATGCACTGTGGTCCGTTTGGACCATTCTGATTATATCAATAATCATAAATGTGCCTGTCAGTATCATCACGGGGATGTTGTTTCCCACTGCCTGCCGATGGGTCGAGAAAGACCAAAAACTCCCTGTCTCACAGGTTTACATTATTGAGGCAGCGGGAAGCGTCCTCGGCGGGCTGGGAGTAACCGTTCTTTTAGCTCTTGGCATAAGTTCGGCAAGAATTTTCTTTATACTCGCACTTTTCGTTTCGTTATCAGCAGCTTTAACCCGATTTACAAGGGCAAGGCAACACAGTATTCCCACCCCCTGCCAGCAACAAGCAGGGGCCGGCAAAGTTAAAGCACAGCTTATGTTTTTAATTCCGCTTTGTATCCTGCTTTGCCTTTTCATAAAAGTTGATAAAACCTTAATGCGTTATGTAAGAGTTGTGAAATGGACCAAACTACTTCCTGCCGACTCTTTAACTGGCTCTTTCCAAACTGCCCAGGCTGAATATCTCTATGGTATTTATCAAAGCCAATGGATAGTAATGTCCCAAGGCAGCACCATCGAAACATTACCTGATGAAAGTACCGCCGGCCGAATAGCCGCTATTGGTTTGTCTCAAAAGCCTGATTCCACGAAGGTCTTGGTCATCGGCTCAGGACTGGGCCTGTGTCAGCAATTCCTGCGCTTGCCGCAGATTCAGACGGTAAGCTGGGCACATTGCGACAGTGAATATGTGCAGAAAGTCGCTAAAGTTATACCCTCGAAGTTCAAAGTTATTGATGACCGATTACATGGCTTACCTGGTGATATTCGTTCATTGCTGGCCGAAGTGAAACAAGCATTTGACATAGTAATTCTGAATTTACCTGATGCAACCAGCTCGGCCCTGAATCGATATTATACACTCGAATTTTACCGTCAGGTCAAGGCGGCTATGAAATCCGATGCCATATTCCAGGTTCGCGTAGCAGGTGGGGAAAACATTATGGGCACCGAACTTATTAATCTTGGTGCCTCGACTAAATTGACTCTTGAGAAAGTTTTCTCACAGCTTGTTATAACGCCCGGTGAGGACACCTGGTTTATTGCATCAGATTCAGAAAGTCTTACCGGCGACCCTGCTGCTTTGCGAGACCGTTTTACAGGCATAGAGCAAGCAAGCCGAGTTTTCAATCCGCAGGCCTTACTTTCTGTTTATTTGCCGGACCGTGCCGATGCTGCTGTGGAAAATTACTCAAGTGCGGATTTGCCTGAAAGGCTTTTGATTAATCGCGATTCCAGGCCTCTGACACATCTGTATAGTTTATTGCTTGCAGCAAAGCAATCAGGAGCACCGGTTACGAAACTTATCAAACTCTTGGCTCTGGCAGGCCCATTGGCTTTTGTTGTCCCTGTATTGGTTTTTGTGATGCTGCGCATTATTTATATCCTGAGAACAGAAGTCAGAAGTCAGAAATCAGAAAAACATCTGTCATCTGACCTCTGTCCTCTGTCCTCTTTCGACAGTAGCTTCCTGGTTTTCTCAGCCGGCTGGGTGGCTATCGGGGTGGTAATTGTCCTGATGTATTTGTACCAAACCCGTTTCGGCTCGCTTTACCTCTATATCGGTGTTATTTCATCTATGTTTATGGTGGGCCTAACCATCGGTGCCGCCCTAACCAGACATTTATTGGCAAGCGATAAAAAAACTCGACCGGATATATTGTTATTTGTGGTGATATTTGTGCATTCATTGGTCCTCTGCACAATTGCTTTTTGGCCGTTTCTTCACGGGCTGGAAGCCCGTACCACACAGTTGACACATCTGATATTTCTGGTCGCATTTGTTTTGTCCGGTTTATGCGCCGGCAGCTATTTTCCGATAGCTGCCAGACAATTGGCTAATTCTGCTTTCGAGACCGGCTTGGCCGGCAGCAAACTCGAAACCGCAGACCACATTGGCGCCGCGGTGGGAGGACTGCTGACCAGTCTCGCACTTGTTCCGGTACTCGGGGTACGGCTCACATTATTTGGATTTATTCTGCTCATTCTGGTAAATGTACCACCTGCCTTACTGAGAATATATAAGACCGAACGAGTTTGTTCTTTTGATACAATCGCTTTTAGATTGCGCAAGCTCGGCTACGTCTTATTCGGCGTCTGCGTATCTATCGTCCTTTGCTCGAACCTGCTCGCTGAGGCCGGTGCACGTCTAAGGCCGTCACTGCCGCAGCATTCGGCACAAGCGCTTGCCGGCGAATTGCGCCTTGAGCAGGAATCAACGGTTCTTCGCGATAGTACTCGCCAAATCAATTATTTCAGGGTTTGGGACGCCAACGATAAACTGACCGGGTATATCTTCAGCTCTGAGGACCTGGCGCCCGAGGTTCGTGGTTTTGGGGGTAAGATGAATCTCGCCATTTATGTGGACGACCCTGGCGGCAAATTGATTAACTTCCATATAATAAGGTCGAACGAAACACCGGCGTACCTGGAGCTTCTTAGCGAGTGGCGCAGCTCCTTAAATGAACGTCAGCTCTTCCAGCCTGAGCCTTTCGCTGATGTTCACACCGTAACCGGTGCTACCGTAAGTTCTGAAGCTATTCTCTCAGCACTTCAGACATCAGGCCACAGATTCGCCGCGCAGATTCTTGGCCGCGCAGTTGAAGCGGGACCCAAAGAAAAAACTCACCGGGCGGCATATCTGCCGGACAACCATGCCATATATTTGATTAGCGCTTTTGCTCTTGCCCTGATTGTAATCTACCGGGGCGGATTTTGGAGCAGATTAGCCATGCTCATATTTAATCTTGTGCTTGGCGGTATCATTTTGAACACCCAGTATTCCAGCGAACAAATAGCAACCTTGCTGTCCGTGCATACGCCTGCTTTAAAATTAACGGGTGCTTTTTTGCTGGTTATAGGAGTACCGTTTTTCGTAATAATCTTCGGCAATATTTATTGCGGCTACATCTGCCCTTTTGGTGCTGCACAGGAATTGCTCGGCTACGTTTTGCCCGGAAGATTTAAACAGCCGATACAGGCTGAGGCAATGCAAAAGGCAAGGTTTATCAAATACGTTGTTCTTCTTGTTTTGATATTTGTGTTCTTTGTTTCCAGAAACAGAACAACGCTGGCAGCAGACCCACTAATTTCATTTTTCAACCCAGCAACGCTGGGTATTGATTTTCGATGTTTGTCTTTTACGAGTATCGAGCATCCAGTATCCAGTATCGAGCATCC
>JAUWBX010000068.1 GCA_030609625.1 Phycisphaerae bacterium | reverse complement strand
GGCTATCTCTGTAAAAATAACTACAAGAACACCTCGACACTCATCCGGCTCCACAGACCAACGGCGTATTATCCCTGCTTACGTTAGACCTTGAAGAATATTCTTTGGCGATGTAAAAACCACAGAAACAACCATTTGGCCAACAAAACACCGAACGGCAAAATCAGCAGCCCAAACAGTCCCATATGCCCAGCGACCCCCAGAAAGAAGAATTTGGCAATTCCCTCGAAGTCAACAAATTCCTGCAGGAAGTATATTGTAATCGGATTCATCCCAATAACAATAAAGAAAAACGCCCATTTGCTGTATCCCTTAACGTCAATTATCCAGTAAAATAAAGCCAACAGCAGCAAGCTCCAGCCGCCTGCGAACAGGACGTAGGAGCTGGTCCAGATAATTTTGATGATAGGAAAAACCAGCCCCCAGAGAAAGCCGACGAGCAAGCTGGCTATACCGGCAATGGCCAGGCCAGCCGCCTTACGATTGCCCGACTGCCTGGAGCGCAGCCAGTGGCCCGCCAGCGTGCCCAAAAGTACGGTGCAAATCGCAGGAAAAGTCGAAATCAACCCTTCATTATCGCCATACGCGTAATAAAGCTCACCCGGAATTAACTGCTGGTCAATATATGAGGACAGACATCCTTCCATTGTGAGGTCGCCGGCTCCAAAATTCGGCACCGGAATCAACATCATCGCAATCCAGTACATAATCAGAACCACCGCTATAATAATCGCCTGGGTTCGCCATTTCGTATGCACAACAATTATTGCAGCGAAGAAATAACACAACCCGATTCGCTGGAGCACACCCGGCCATCGCATTTGAGCCCAATCGAATTGCAGGAGCCCATTCATTATCAAGCCTAATAAAATAAGTACGACCGAGCGTTTAAGAATGTGCCGATAGAGTGCGGAACGGCCCTGTCCACGCTCTACCCGCCGCGTAATTGAAAACGGCAGCACTACTCCAACTATGAAAAGAAATAATGGAAATATCAAATCCTCAAAATGAAATCCGTCCCACTTCACGTGGTGCAACTGCTGCTGAATTGTCTCGGTTACCGGGTGGCTGTACACTTTTGCCAAGTTCGCGAAGAGGGCTCCGCCGCCAATAATCCAGAACATATCAAAGCCCCGCAGCACATCGACCGAGACCAACCGCCGCCCAACCAAATCCCGCTGGTCATTACCCAAGATTCTTCACCTCTTTCAAATTCTTAACCACTATTTTTTCAATCTATGCTTTTGTTTTAGATTTTAATAAATAACTTCCTGCGATACATCCACCACAATACCAGCCAAATAACCGTAACACCTGCCACGGCATTAATAAATCCGTTCCATTCTCCGCACCACTTGCTCAGGCCGCCTACGAAAACACGCCCGATCCGGTGAGCAACAAATACCCGGGTTGCTACATATACAGCAATCGCATTCATTCCGATTACCACAAAGCCGAATGCCCACTTCTTATAGCCCCTGACATCAATCAGCCAGTAGAACAAAGTTAGCAGCAATAGACTAAGCCCTGCTGCAAATAAGACCATCGAACTGGTCCAGAGAAGCCTGATAACAGGAAAGACCTGCCCCCAAGCATATCCTACGGACAGGCAAATCAGACCGGCGAGCGCCAGTCCGGTTACCTTGTGATTATCCGGCCGGTTCGAGCGCAGCCAATGGCCGGTCAAGGCCCCCAGAAGTGCCGTCGAAATGGATGCCAGTGTAGGCAGAATTCCATTGCTGTCGCCGTATCCATAAAAAGCTTCGCTAATCTTGCCCGGAAGAAACTGCTGGTCAATATAGGCCGGCAGACATCCCTCCGGTGTGATGACGCCGGGGCCATGACCGGGGACCGGAACCAGTGTTAACGCTGCCCAGTACAGAAGCAAGAGCGCAGCAGTAACTATTGCCTGTGTCTGCCATTTCGTGTGCATCAGAAGAAACGCAGCGAAAAAGTAGCATACTGCTATCCGGTGCAGGACGCCCACCCAGTCCATCTCGGGCCAATTAAAGTGCAGCCCGCCACTTCCGAGCATCACCCCTAAGAAATACAGCACTGCCGTGCGCTTGACAATGTGGAGGTAAATTCTCGCACGGCTTTGCCCCCGTTTGAGGCGGTTGGAAATCGAAAAGGGCACCGCCACTCCCACAATAAAGATAAATAGCGGCATAATCAAATCTTCAAAATGGAACCCCAACCACTTGACATGCTTGAGCTGTATGCCAATAAATGCCGTTACCGGATGATTGAATATTTGGTCCAGACTTCTAAAGATTGTCCCACCGCCAATAATCCAGAACATAGAAAAACCGCGCAGAGCGTCAATCGAGCCCACGCGGCCCTGTGATAAAGTTTGTTGCTCACTGTCGGAGATTCTTTGACCCTTTCAGTTTCCGCTTCTTAATTTGCGTTTTAAATTCTAATAAATAACTTTTTACGATACAGCCACCACAGTACGAGCCAAAGGGCGATAAATCCCGCAACCACATGAATAAGCCCGCTGCAGTCTCCGACCCACCGGTCCAGGCCAGTGACGAAGATGTCACCAATCTTGCGAAAATCAAAGTGCCGTGTAATAGAAGAGCGGGTCAGCATATATACCGCAATCGCGTTACTACCAATAACGACAAAGCCAAAGGCCCACTTCTTAAAACCCCACACATCAATGACAAGATAGAACAAGGCTAACAGCAGATAGCACAAGCCGCCTGAAAAAAGCACGAAGGAACTGCTCCAGATGCGTTTGATGATCGGGAACCAGTTATGCCACAGCACAGCCATCAGCAGGCAGCCGATACCTGCTGCTGTAAGGTAGAGTACCTTGGCTCTGCCGTTTTTTTCGCAGCGCAACAGGTGTCCTGCCATCACGCCAAGCATTACCGTGCAAGCAAATGTCATGCTGCTGAGAATCCATGTATAGCCGCCCCCACCATAGCATCGCCCCAGAATGAACTTATCTATATGAAGTGCCAGATTGGCATCTCTGGCCAATACGACCTGTCCCTGTCCCGGCACCGGCACCAGCATCATCAAGGCCCAGAATACGAGCAGCAAAATTGCCGTCGTTAGTACCTGACCAACAAGCCGCATATTCAGTATGACTATTGCTGAAATAAAGTACCCCGCTGCAATCGCATTCAGAGTATTACTGTAAATATAGAGCTTTGACGAATCATACTCCAGCAGATGTCCTTGCGCAACCATCCCTAAAATCCACAGTATTACGGTTCGCTTCACAATATGAAAATACAGCCGTCTTTTGCTGTGGCCCGCGGCAAGGCGTTTGTTGAAGGCGAACGGCATTACCACACCCACAACAAACAAAAACAACGGCATAATCAAGTCCCACGGGCGAAACCCCTCCCACTCGGCGTGTGACATTTGCCGTCTTATCCACTCCGTTGCAGGGCTATTGAATATCTCGTGCAAACTGCGGAATATCACCCCGCCCCCAATAATCCAGAACATATCGAATCCGCGCAGGGCGTCAATAGACATTATCCGGTCTTTAGGTAAAGATTGTGGTCCAGTATTCGACATTTTCCTTTCCTCTTTTTTCTGTGGTACTCCCCCATCTTTTAGTTTCGTCTTTTATCTCGACTATGGACAAGTAATGCCCGGGACTGGAGTCGAACCAGCACGACCCTAAGGTCACTAGCCCCTCAAGCTAGCGCGTCTGCCTATTCCGCCACCCGGGCTCAACAATTTACTATTTATTATTTATTATTTATTATTGGTTGTTGGTTGTCAATTCTCAATTCGCAGATTCGAAAAAATTGCCGCACGCCAAAAAATAAAATTTCTCTGTGTCGCTAAAAGTTTTGACGGCAGCACTTACTTTGATATAATTGCACCCCAATTGGAAAACGTTCAAAGTAAACCGTTATTACAGCCAGTAAATGCGATACGCTGAACGCTGATTATGACAGAGACCAAGGCAGAAGAAAATAGTGCCCCGTCGAGTTTTGAACGGGCTTTTTTGAAGCACCTGTCCGGCGTGCTGCCGGATTCAAAAGCACATCTGATTTTCTGGTCTTTAACCCTAACCGGGCTGGCGCTGGATTTGTGGACCAAGAAAGCGGTGTTCGATTGGTTGGGGAACCACGGCAACGTTTCGGTTATTAATGGTTTCCTGCGACTTGTAAGGGTCTTGAACAATGGCGCCGCCTTCGGCGCCTTCGCCGGCAAGCCTTATTTCCTAACGGCCATTTCGGTTATCGCCCTGGTGGTGGTCCTTGGGGTTTTTCTTTTTAGCGGAACTCACAACAGACTGGTCCACGTTGCTCTGGGCCTGTTCACCGCCGGTATCTGTGGCAATCTTTACGACAGGATTTTTAATAATGGTTTAGTGCGTGACTTTATCGACGTTTATTACCGCGATTTTCATTGGCCGGCTTTTAACGTCGCAGACAGCTTGCTTTGCATCGGCGTTGGGCTGCTGATTATTTCGACTTTCCTCACTGAGAAGTCTTCTCAAAAACATGCTCAGCAACATAAATAGGGGTATTCGACGCCGCCCCTAAAGCAATCGCATCGGAAGGACGGGAATCAATTTCGACTGTTCGCCCGTTCAGGCTCAAATGAATCTTGGCATAGAAGGTGTGGTGACGCAGGTCATTTATAACTATCTTTTCTATTCTTGCGCCGAGATTTTCAATTACATCAGCTAATAAATCATGCGTCATCGGACGTGGAGGGGTGATGCCCTTTAATCGACGGTCGATGGCAAAAATTTCAACTATGCCAATAACGATGGGAAAACTCCGATGGCCGTGACGCTCTTTTAAGACAATTATCTGCTGGTCAGACATTTCGTTAATGATTATACGCGACAGTTCGGCTTCCATTTCCATTTTGGCACCACCTTTATTTCGTATATGCGTAAATGCGTATATGAGTAAATGCGTATATGGGTAAATGCGTATATGAGTTTATGAGTTTGCTTCTTTACGCATCCACTCATCTACCCATCCACTCATCTACCCATCCACTCATCTACTATTTTATAATTCCGAAAGGTGTTTTTCAACGGTATTTAACTGTTGCGACAGTTCGGTGAGCCTGTCCCTGGCCTGAGCTACCACTTGCGGCTTAGCTTTACTGACAAAATTTTCATTAGACAGCCTGGCTTCCACCGCCTTTTTGGCTTTTTCGAGTTGCTCCTTTTGTTTTTCCAGCCGCTGCTTTTCGGCCTCTATGTCTATCGCCTCGTGAAGATAGATTTGCATCTGGTCAACAATCATCGCTGCTGCATTTTGGGGCTTCCGGCTTGTATGCGATGCCTCAAACTCTTTTAAGCCGGCCAACTGGCAGACAAGTCCGCTGTTTGCATTTAGGACCTCAGCTATTTCCTGTGGCGAGTTTGCAGACGCCGTTAATTTTTCACTCGGCTGCTTGCTATATTTGCTTCTAACGTCCCTTATCGCTCGAATCACGGTCTGAACAGTTGCAATTTGTTCTTCTGCCTCGGCATCTACCATAGAATCCAGTCCTTCGGGCCACTGCGCAATAACTAATGCCTTTGCTTCTTTAGATTCTGCTATGCCCTTCAATTCTCTTGCCGGCGCGATTTCGTTTAGTTTTTGGAATATTCCCTCTGTGATGAACGGCACAAACGGATGTAATAGACGCAGAATCTGGTCCAGCACAAAAGCTAAAACGTTTTGAGCAATCGGCTTTTTCCGCTCATCCTGCATTCTCGGTTTAACCCACTCCAGATACCAGTCACAAAAATCGTTCCAGAAAAATCTGTAAAGGCCTGCCAGCGGCTCACTGTATTTGAAATTATCCAGAGACTCTGTGACCTCGGAAATAGTTTTAGCCAGACGGGAAAGAATCCACCGGTCGGTAACATCCATTTTGTCAGGGTCGAATTTGGCAGGGTCAAGCCCCTCAAGGTTCATCAAGGCAAAACGCGAGGCATTCCAGAGCTTGTTACAAAAGTTTCGGCCGATGTCAAACTTCGGAGACGTATTTATGCGGCGACCATCCGGCAGCGTCATTGACTCCACCGGCATCCGAATGTCCTGTGTATCGGTGGTCATACTGGCCAATGTAAAGCGCATCGCATCAGCCCCGTGACTGTCGATAGCTACTAATGGGTCAATGCCGTTGCCCAAGCTCTTTGACATCTTGCGTCCCTGACCATCCTGTATCATCGCGTGAATATAAACGTCACTGAATGGAATATCGCCGGCACAGTACTGTCCCATCATCAACATACGCGAGACCCATAAGGTTATAATCTCGCGTGCCGTGCAAAGCACATTCGTCGGATAGAATTTTTTGAATGTTTCATTTTTATCATCTTCTTTCTCATCTCCTGTCCAACCCATCGTACTAAACGGCCAGAGTGCAGACGAGAACCAGGTGTCCAAGACGTCGGGGTCGCGCGTGAAGCCGTGAGACTCACAGAAGTGAACCGCCTCCATATCCATCCCATCACGAATGGCAACGAAAACTGATTCGCTAAGCGGATAGGTGCCCGATGGGTCTTCATACGCATCCCATTGACGATTGTAGAAGCATATCCGGCCTTCGGACTCCAACTGTGAGGCTTTCTTCCTGAACTCCTGTTGAGTAGCCTGAAGTTTCTGTACGTCGGTTGCATTCCAAACCTGAATCTGATGTCCCCACCAAAGCTGACGGCTGATAGGCCAGTCGCGGAGGTTCTCCAGCCAAGCCTGGTAGGTTTTGGCGTAGCGGTCCGGGATAAAACGCAATCGGCCGTCAAGTAATGGTTTCAGAGCCAGACCAGCCAAAGAATTAACCGGCACATCGGTCCCTTCAATCAGAGCCTCACCAAATTTTTCTCTCAAATGCTCGATAGGCTTTTTGACGGCGATATACCACTGGTCGGACAGATACGGCTCGATGGGTACGTGGCTGCGATAGCTGTGTCCGACTTCATGGGCGTATTCGCGAACATTTTCGAGAAGACTTTCCTGACGGAACCATTCGACAATCGCTTCACGTGCCTCGAAACGGTCCATCCCGAGCAAAGATTGCGCTTCCGGCTCATCGGCATCTTCCCAGCCGAATTTATCGCTAATCGAGCCGTCCGGCGCCATCACATTGATAATATCCAGTCCGTGTCTGAGGCCGATCTCCCAGTCGTCCGGGTCGTGGGCCGGTGTAACTTTCAAGAAGCCGGTAGAAAATCGCGCCTTTTCATCGTCACTGTCGGCATCAGGCAGAACAACGTGCTCATCGGCGATAATGGGGATTTCCCGGCCTACAATTGGAAGGCGAACTTTCTTACCGAGCAGATATTCGGCGCGCTTGTCCGCCGGGTTCATTGCAACAGCGGTATCGCCAAGCATTGTCTCCGGCCGGGTCGTGGCGACGGTAACATATTCAATCCGTTCGCCCGCTGCATCAACCAGTTCAACAAGTGGATACCTCAAATACCAGAAATGCCCCTGCACCAGCTCGTGCTCGACCTCATCATCGGCCAATACTGTCTGCGTAGCAGGGTCCCAGTTGACCAGTCTTTTTCCTCGATAGATTAGCCCGTCCTTGAAGAGTTTGAAGAACGCAGCCCGAACCGCTTTGGCACATACTTCGTCCATTGTAAAGCGCGTTCGTTCCCAGTCACAGGAGCAGCCCATCGCTTTCAACTGGTCGATAATGCGGACTTCATATTCGTCTTTCCAGGCCTGTACACGCCCAATAAACTCCTGGCGCTCGAAGTCGATACGCCGTTTTCCTTCTTTCGAGAGGATTCGCTTCTCAACGACGGTCTGTGTAGCTATACCAGCGTGGTCAGTACCCGGCATCCAGAGCGTGTTGTAATTTTGCATCCGTCGGAACCGAATCAGGACGTCCTGCAAT
>JAUWBX010000403.1 GCA_030609625.1 Phycisphaerae bacterium | reverse complement strand
AGAAATATGTCTAATCGTAATTAGGGAAATGGTGGGGCAAGCCCCACCCTACAGATGAGATTGCCGCGGCTTTTTAGAAAGGCCTCGCAATGACGACTCTGCAAATCATGTGTTACAGAGAATTACGCGCTTACAGGAAGAATTCAAGACGTTAAAAATGGAAACTCTTAAGCTATTGTGTGATTATTTTCCGACGGCGGTTTTTACCGGCAAGTGCCTGGTTTTCATAAGCGAGGACTGGCGCGTTGAGCTTACCGAGCATAAAGACAGCGATTTCAGCAAGGCCGGCGATGAGCCATCTGTTATACGTGTCAGAATCTCCAAGAGAACATTAGACGGCGAGCTTATCGGCGGGCATTATGAAGATTTTCAGCTTGCCTCGTTGGGTAAGCTTGCCGAGCAGATTGAAAAATATGTGCAACAGGCGATTGGCGCAAACCTGCGGGAAAACATTGAGTAATTCTCAAACAAAGTTGTGCATGTTTGTATTTCTCAGCAAACCCCCCGGGGCAGGCCTGGGGGCTAAACGGAAGCCCTGGGTCGAACCCAGGGTTTATTATTGAGATGGCTGAACCGGCGATTCAGGAAGTTGATGGGGGTGTTGTCTTTACTGCAAAGATTGTGCCCGGCAGTAATTCGCCGACGCGGATTTGCGGGCTGCTCGATGGGATGTTGAAGGTCAAGGTTTCTGCGGCACCCGAGAAAGGAAAAGCCAATCAGTGCCTGCTTAAATTTTTAGCTAAGCAGCTTGGTGTGAAAAAAAATGCCGTTAGTATAATCTCCGGCAAAACCAGCCCGGTTAAGCATATTCAGGTTTCGGGCATTTCGGCTGATACACTATTGAAAAAACTGGGTTTGAATAAATAGTTCCTGTTGCGTAAACAGTACGCTTGTTAGAAGCGTATGTATCCATATTTGTCATTCCCGCAAAAGCGGGAATCCAGTTTTTCGTTCTGGACCCCTGCTTTCGCAGGGGTGACATCGTTGGTTTTTGTTTTCCGCAACAGATATTAAATAGTATCATTTATCATATGTGCTAAAGGCAACAAAAGATGAGATTGCCAGGGCTTACTTTGTAGGTCTCACAATAATAGGTGTAGTAACAGGATTTAAGTTAATGACGGACCAATCATCTCTACTTTCATCAAGTGACGGCGAAGACCCCACCACACTAAGATATATGCTGAAGTTAGCGGCACCGATGGTGGTTACGACCATATCTTTTACCGTTATGCAGTTTGTTGACAGGTTTATGGTTTCGCGGCTGGGCACGGATGCGCTGGCGGCGATTCTGCCGGCTGGGTTTGTCAGTTTCATACCCGGGGGCTTTGCCATAGGTGCGATAACAAGTCTTAACACGTTTGTCAGTCAGAGTCTCGGCAGAGGTGACAAAAGAGACTGCTCGAATTATTTCTGGCAGGCAATATACATGGGAATTGTTTATTTTTTGGCTGTTGTTGCGATTATGTGGCCGACGGCACCGTGGATATTCAAAATGATGGGACATCCGGATGCAGTGGTTGGTATGGAAGTAATATATTTTCGCATTATGCTTTATGCCCATATTATTGCCGTTATTAACTGGTCGAGCGGTCAATTCTTTATGGGCATACATCGGCCGATTATCACGATGTGTGCATCATTGTGCGGGCAGGTGGTCAATGTGGCGGCTAACTATGTGTTGATTTTCGGTAAGTTTGGTTTTCCTGAGATGGGGATTGCAGGTGCGGGCTGGGGGACGTTTATCGGGATAGCAGTTTCGGCCTGCGTAAATATGTCCCTGTATTTGAGCGGCAATATAAACGCGACCTTTAAGTCCAGAAGGACGTTAAATATTGATTTTAGTAAGATGTATGATTTGCTGAAGGTGGGACTTCCTGCGGGATTCGGGCTGATGGTAAATGTCGCGTTCTGGGGTGTGGTTTTGTTCGGACTGGTCGGGAAATTCGGTACCGAATCGCTGGCTGCGACAAGCGCTGTGCTTTCATATACAAACCTCTCTATTATGCCGGTTGTTGGGATAAGCATGGCTTTGGCTGCGGCAGTTGGAAAGACAATCGGACAGGGTCAAAAAAAGATAGCGATTAAACAAAGCAGAGTTTGTTTGAAGGTTGCGCTGATTTATATGGGATTAGTCGGGATTTGCTTCTTTGTATTTAGAAAACCCTTGATGGCATTTTGGTCATCCGATGAAAAAGTAGTTGAGGCTGGCGTTAAGATTCTGATTTGTGCTGCTATATACCAGGTCTTTCACGCTACTCGGACTATTTACGGCGGCGCATTGCAAGGGGCGGGTGATACGGTCTGGCTTGCGATGGTCTCAGCGGTCGGAGCGGTATTGATATTGGGACTTGGCGGCTGGCTTATAGCTAAGTTTTTCCCGTCGCTCGGGGCCTTAGGGCCGTGGATAGCCGCTACGGTTAGTATTATTGCGGTGGGATTAGCTAACCGATGGAGATTTAAGAGCAAAAAGTGGATGGACATAGAGTTGTTTAAGCGCCGCGCAGTCAGCGTACCGATTCAAAATGGAGCGGCGGTCGAATAGTATTTCGTATGTCGTACTATAAGATAAAAAGCCCCGTCAGTCTTTGAGCTTTCGTAAGTGGATGTTGCGGATTGCTCCGGATGTACACCACGTTGCAACGCCGAGCGGCTGGGACAGGTCCACCTCAGCTCGGATGTCGATTTTTCGGCCGGTTGTTTCGATGTTTACGAGTTCTTCATCATCGAGCCAGGCTTGAATCCTGTCGGGCGTAACGCGCAGGCGAACGCGATACCATTTGTCGTCCTCAAATGAGATAAATTTAGTCGTTTCATTGTTAGCGGCGTCATAGTAGTCGATGTTAGACAGGCCGCAGACGCCGCCGCCCCAGCCGCCGAGGATTAGTGAGCAGGGATTGTCGGCGACGGGAAATGTCAGTCCGCAGAAAAAGTCGCTGCCATCGACCCGCATTGTTTCGAGCGTGAGTTCGTAGTTCATTCGGACCAGCGGCCCTGTCCAGTTAACGCCGGTCATATCGTTGCCCATTTCGAGGTAAATTGCGCCGTCTTTGACATAGACATCACCCTGGCCGCCGAAATCAGTAACCGCCCACTGTCCGAGTAACTTTCCGTCGAAAAGGCTGATTTCGGTCTGGGTTATTTCTTTGGTGACGTTAGGTTCAGTCTTTGGCAGCTCTTGCGAGACACTGGTTTCGGTCTGAGTCAGCTCCTGCGAGACATTGGGTTCATTCGGCGGGGCTGCTGAGGGGGCCTCGCGGCGACATGCCCCCAGTGTGACAACAAGAAGCAAAAGTATTGTGCATTTGTGTTTGGCATTCATCGTATTTCTCCCATATAAAAAATGTGTTGAACAAAATAACCTCATAATCTATATTATACAACAGGTATTTGCTCAAAGTAACTG
>JAUWBX010000176.1 GCA_030609625.1 Phycisphaerae bacterium | reverse complement strand
CCTCAAGGGGCTGTTGACTTTCCATGACGTAAGGGCAGGAAAGACGCATGACATCAGCAATCTGCTTAAGCTCAGCGTGTCTGTGCTTGGCGACCTTGAACAATTCAAGGACCGAGCGGGCGTATTGACGACCTATGCGGTCGATTCACGATATCCTTTGCCTCACAGAGACGTCAGCAAAGAGGAGGCAGCCAAAGCAATCGGAACCGCCCGAAGTATCTATGAATTCATACTGAAATCGTTGCCAGACCTGCAAAAACTGCCACAGGAGTAAAAAAAAACAGAATTCCCGGATTTTGCTTGAACTATTATCGCAAATATGCGATACTTTATGGGAGCGGCAAAGATGCCGAAAACGGATATTATTATATATCAAAAATGACTAAGAAAAATAAAACTACAACTGATGCCGTAAAAATACTGCACAAAATCTTTATTAAGGATGATCCAAAGCGGCTTGCTTCTCTGGAAGCCGAACGAGAGAAATTGAAGATTGCAGGCCAGATTTATGACCTTCGGACGCAAGCAGGTTTGAGCCAGGCACAGTTGGCTAAATTGGTAGGAACTACCCAATCTGTGATAAGTCGCTTGGAAGATGCAGATTATAGCGGCCACAGCTTTAACATGCTCCGCCGCATCGCAAGTGCGTTACATTGTAGGGTCGAGGTTCGACTTGTTCCGGAAAAAGTAGTATCCTCAGGTGTATAATAAATGGTGGCCGGCTCCAACGCAGATTTAGCTAAACTGCCACAGGAGTAAACATGATAAGGTGAATTTCCGCCAGCCGCTTTCGCAAGGTCATGCTTTGCGGAAATGACAAAAGTAGCCATCAGGTTTTTCGGTGTTTTCTTAACATATCGAGCATGTTTTGCATATCTTGGGGTAAGGGGGCTTCGAATTTTACCATTTTGTCGGTTTTCGGGTGTTTGAATTCGAGCGTGTGGGCGTGGAGGGCAACTCGGCTTATGACCGGCTGCTGCACGACGGGTTCGGCGTCGGCTAACTGCCAGGGATAAACCAATCTGCCGCCGTACATATCATCAGCAACGATGGGGTGCTTTATGTATAACAGGTGGACCCGTATCTGGTGGGTTCGGCCGGTCTTGGGTGTGAGCTTCAGCAGAGAAAAGCCGCGAAAAGATTCGAGGACCTCGTAAAAAGTGATTGCTTCTTTTCCAATGCCCGGCCTGATTGCGTATTTTTCCCTGGCCCTTGGATGGATGCCCAATGGCGCTTTTATGCGGTCGGCTGTCAACTCAGGCGTGCCGTGGACGATGGCCAGATAGCTCTTGTTGACCTGACGGTGTTCGAATTGTTTGGCAATTTTCCACTGGGTGGTATCGTCTTTTGCAACAACCATAACGCCGGTAGTGTTTTTGTCGAGCCGATGTACGATGCCGGGACGAAATTCACCGAGGCCGCTCGATAGCTTATCCGAATAAAATACAAGGGCGTTTACCAAAGTGCCGTGTGTATTGCCACGGGCCGGGTGCACAATCATGCCGGGCTGTTTATTCAGGATGATTAAGCAAGAGTCTTCATAAATGATATTCAGCGGGATATCCTCGGGCAAAATCTCTTTGCTGGGTGGTTCGGGCAGTGTCAAATCGATTTTGTCGCCCGGACTCAGTTTGAAGCTTGGTTTGGTAATTTTGCCGTTCACCTGGACGAAACCTGCCTTGATTGCGTCCTGGATGAAACGTCTGCTCAGGTCGCTGAAACGGCCGTGGAGATACTTATCGAGCCTGCGTTCTTTAATTGAGCTCCCGATGTGCAGCGTTAACGGCTCATGTTTGGCAACCGGCCCCTTCGTTTTGCTTTTTGAATCATTCGACGGACACATTAGGGTCAGGGGCCTTAGTGTTGGTTTCAGGGAGGACTTTCGGCGTCTGGGATGACTGATTTACATCGACTGGCAGGTTAGCCTCCGCAGGCAGATTGGTATCAACTGGTTTTATTTGGATTTTCGGCCTTGTAGCAACCGGAGGTGCAGGTGCAGGTTTGAAAATCACTTTTTGCTTATAATCAGCCATTGTCTCAAGGCGGTGCTTTGCCGCAGCGATGGCTACGGTACCTTCGAAATCGGCGTTTGCGGCGATAATCTGATATATCTGCTGTGCCTCTTCAAAGTTACCAAGTTCTTCCTCACAGAGTCCCAGTCCGAATTCGGCCGCAGCCGTTAAAGACGGATTAGATGTCCCCTTCAGGCGGGTTTGGATTGCTTCGGTGTAAGCAGCCTTTGCCTGATTTATCTGCGCTGTTAAATCCTGCTTGCTTACAGTCCCTGGCCGGTAATGCAACTCCGTTCGCAGTGCTTCGGCCTGTTTAATAAGTGCCAAAGCAGCCATCCGGTCGTTATTTGTGTTTTGGGCGAAGCTCCCAAGACTGTTGGCAGGCTGAATGAGTATAAACGAAAGGTCTGTTCCCTGGGCCTGGGCATTAAGGACTCGCACTTTGCTGGCCGATAGCTGGTTAAGCAGGTTAGTAAATTCGAGCTGTTCCTGGGCCGCTGCGCTTTTGCGGTAGCTGTACCGGACGTAAATGGCTGCGGCCGCAACAATCACTGCTAAAATGATGATAATAGTTGTGAGATTTTCCTTCGTCCATTGCGGCAAGTTGCCCAGCCATTCGGCCAATTCATTGGTTTTTAGCTCGTGCCGGTGCTCAGATTTCATTTCATTCCTCGTTATCAGAATTCAATTTAGAGTTATGCCTAACCTCGATTTTGCAGAAGACTCAACATTCTATCACGAAATTAAGTCAGAGTTATAACAAAATCTCTTTTATCTTGCAATAGGCTTGTTTGTCGGTTAAATTTTAGCCCGTTAGAAATTCTGGCCAAAAGCGGGGCAGATACCTGCAGCGGTTTTATTTCTAACGGGGTTTGCTGATAGTTAGTCGAAAGGGTGTAGATGTTCGAAATAAAAACAGAAAACAGGGGGCAGAAGGCAGTCCGCAGTCCACAGGATGCCTTCCGGCAGATGCCTACCTGGGGCACAGGTTACGGCAAAAACAGAAGGCTTTTATTTTTTACTTTATATTTTTCGGTAATCTTTTCAACAGCAGTTTTGCAAAGCGAAACCAAAGCGGCACAGGCAGACATATTAGAAGGCATCTGGGACCCGGCGAAATATATCAGCCTTGATGAAATTAAGCCGGGGATGGAGGCTTATTGTCTGACGGAGTATGGGATTGCCGGGATAGAGAAGTTCGGTCTGGAAGTTGTGGATGTGGTGCGCGATTTTGACCCTGGTTTGGATGTGATTTTGGTTAGGGGTACCGATGAGCGTTTTATCCACACAGGTCCTGTAGCTGGGTGCAGCGGCTCTCCGGTCTATATCGACGGCAGATTAGCCGGGGCGCTGGCTTACGCGTGGACTTACGCTAAGGACCCGCTCTACGGGGTAACGCCAATCGAGGAAATGCTCAAAGTAGGCCGGGGAACACGAGTTGGCCGTTCCAAGCAAGGCGCCGGGCAGAGGTTGTCTGTATTTGATTTTACCAGGCCGATTGATTTCGCCGAGATTGACATACAATTTAGAAACGAGCTTCTCAAAAGAAGCCGTAATCTTAGCGGCATTAATCCTTTGCCGTGTCCTCTGATTACCTCCGGTTTGCCAAGAGGAGTTTGTGAACAACTGGATGAGCTGGTTAAGCCCTTCGGACTGATGGTTGTCGCAGGCGGCGGTAGTGGAAGTAATCCTGCCGTCTCTGCTGAAAAGGCGCAATTAGTCCCTGGAGCCTGTCTTATGGTACCGTTGGTAAGCGGTGATATAACAATGAGCACGTTTGGGACTGTAACCGAAGTTAGGGGCGATAAGGTTTATGGCTTCGGACACAGCTATCTCGGTTACGGCCCTGTAGATTTGCCGATGGCCACAGGGAAAGTGCACACGGTAGTATCAAGTGTATATCGTTCTTCTAAGTTGGCCAGTATGGTAGAAACAGTCGGTGCTTTGACGATAGATGAGTCGATGGCGGTCTTCGGACGGATCGGCGCAAAGGCCAAAACGATACCACTGACGATACGAATAGACCGTTACAACGACACCGAGAAACGTGTTTACAACTGCCAGGTTGTTAATAATCGGCTGCTTACGCCGATGTTGCTTCAATCTGCTGTAGCCGGGGCGGGTTTTCAACTCGGCGATTTTCCGCCGGACCATTTGGTCGAATACAAAGTAGATATCGGTTTAGAGGACGCCGAATCAATTAGCTTTGAAAATATCTCCACAGACCGGAGGCTGTTTGAGTTGACAATAGAAAGCAGCGGCTCGGTTGCGCTGCTTATGAATAATCCGTATGAAGAAGTTGGTATAAAATCAATCGATTATGATATTCGCATAGTGCCGAGGAGCATTGTTTCACATATATGGTCGTTGGATTTGTCCGATTCAAAGGTCAAGGCCGGTGAGAATATCGAGATTGGAGTCGTTGTAGAATCTGTTCTGGCGGGAAAGAAAAAATACCAGTGTACCTTAGAAATACCCGAAGATTTGGCGCCCGGAAGATATGACCTGACGGTGTGCGGCTCGCCGGATTATGAGCGGTTTCTTATGAAAGCTGTCCCTTATAAATTTATTGCGCAAAGTGTGCCGGGTTTGATTGAAGCGCTTAATTACTCTTTGGGGGTTGGTAGAGATAAGTTGTATTTTATTTTATCTCTGCCGGCCGGTGGTATTACCCTCGAGCAGGCTGAGCTGCCCGACCTGCCGGGAACCAAGGCTTTAATTCTTCAGAACGCGAAAAGGACGCTGAAAATCCAGCCATATCAACATTGGATTGAGCGAAGTTTAGAAATCGGCACAGTGGTTATCGACAAAAAGGTCATGAAAATAACAGTAGAAAAAGGGAATTAGTTGATTAGCCCCCACCCCTGTGGTGGGGGTCAGTATTAGTCAGTGTTAAAGTTTGAGGAGTTGCTATGAGAGATAAATTCCACGTTAATTGCAGATTAACCTTTACGGCTTTGCTCTGTATGGTTCTGAGCTCGGCTTGTTTGGCGGTTAGCAGTAAGATTACACGTCATGCCAGCAGTTCGGATTTATTGAAAGGTCAGGCCGAAAAGCTCGTGATTAGCTCGCGAGGAACCATCCAGCTCGGGCGGGCAGCCGAGACGCCGGTCGAGGAAGAGGAATTCGAGGACCTTGGAGACGTTTGGTCTATAAACAGTATCGTTGTGAGCGGCGGAACGGTCTATTTCGGCACAAGCCCTAACGGTGGTATCTATAAATACAGCCTGAACAAACTGACAAAGATTTATCCGTTAGAAGAAGACAAGACAGAAGAAGATAAGATAGAAAAAGATAAGAGCCAAGCCGAGAAAAAAACAAAGGATGCAAATGAGCCCGACAGCAAAGTCGTCGATACTGAGGAGCATCTGTCAAACGAGCATATTTTCGCTATGGCAACCGATATGTCCGGCAGGCTTTTAGCAGGTATAAGCGGCGAAAAATGCAGGTTGTGCCGGTTCGAAGCCGACAAGATGGAACCGATTTATGAGCCGAACGACGCCAAATATATCTTCGCGATAACTATTGATTATAGCGGTAATATTTATTTGGGGACCGGGCCGAAAGGCAAGATTTACAGACTCAATTCCCTCGGCAAA
>JAUWBX010000146.1 GCA_030609625.1 Phycisphaerae bacterium | reverse complement strand
TTATAGTTGGCCTGACTACGAGCACGCGTGGGAGGCCAAGTTTATGATAGACCACAGGGTCAAGGAATTACAAAAGTTAGCTCCTAACCCCAAATAACCAGGAACTGTAAGGATAGAAAAGGAGAGGCGAAAAATGGCGTTTATACGAACCACAGTAATGGCTATGAGTGTTCTAATACTTGTGCTCTCGATAGCTTCGGTAGAGGTTATAGCAGGCGAAAGCATCCCGGATTGGGAACTGGCAACTCTATATGGAGGTTGGGAGTGGTTCTATAATCCCTATTGCGGAGTGCCCCTTAATGGTTGCGACGAGCACACCGAATGTAACGCATGGGAGAAGTGCCGTTTTTGCGCGGTAACCGTGGGTCTGAAATGTTTCGATGCTCGGTCATGGTTGCCCGATCTGGATGGTTGCGATGATGGCACCAAACCATGCGAAAACGCTTCGGGGCCAAATTTTGGTATACCGGAGATTTATGGCTTCTGCAGCATGGTTATGTGCATTGAGGAATACAAGCAACCAGGCCACTTTTATCCTGATTGCGATGTGGATAATTATGACTGGTGTGACGATTGAAGGAGTAACAAGCGAACATTAGGGAGCGTAATAATTGTAGATAGCCCGTGGGTTGAGGTGTAATTAAAACCGCGCTTTCAAAGTAAGCAATGTGCCAAATGCATAATTTTTTAGGAGTTATATCGATGAAATTTCCAGATGACTGTTTTAATTGTGGGGTGGGCAGGATCGCGCGCCAAGATGTTCGAGAACATTTTATGACATCTAAGGCCGCAGTTTTCGTAGTCGTGCTGAACCTGTTATTGACTGCCCCAACGATTGCTGACGCTACGTCCTATAGTGTTGATACTATCGCGGAAGGATTATTAGCAGCAGAAGCTCAGTTCACCGACTTACGATTAGATTATGTTTTCACCCATAGGGCTTGGAATAAGCCCAAAGGCCCTCGCCTTGTTGTGAAAGCTGTATACGCGCAGAAAATGTCTAAAAACACACCCAAAAGACTACGCTACCTGGGTCGAAAACATTCTATAGTCGACCCAAACACGAAAAAGGTCACCCCAGGACAGGAAACTCTTGCAAGTTTCGACGGTCAAGCCACTATAATTCTTTACAGGAAAGACGAATCAGGTAAGCAGATGAACCCGATGAAGGGGTATATTCTTGCTGGCTATAAGCACAACCATTTCCCGACGGTTTATATGGACCCACATACTAAGATCTGGTACTACCACAAGAAGCTGCTGCTTGGTGACTTTCTGAAAAAATTTAGACAGGTGTTTCGTATCGAAAGCGAAAGCGAATCGCTGGATGGCATATCAACGGTCAAGCTTGTTGGTACATGGGCAGATCCGTATAACGGAGTGAAGTTTACTATGAAACTCTGGGTCGCCACCGAACGAAATTTCCTTCCTTTGAAGCGTCAGATTATGCGAGCTGACGGGGAGATGCTCACAGAAACCGCATTGTATGACCTCGTGCAATTACCTAACGGGATGTGGTATCCAAAGACAATCCGGTCCCCTGCCGATCCACCTGGTATTCAGAAACCCAGATTAGCTCACATTTATAATATTTCGAAAATTTCAACTGACGCTATACAAGATGAGTTTTTCAAGCCCGAATTTCCGCCTAATACGCGCGTTCTTGATGACATTCTTAAGGTCTCATATACGACATACTAAGAGAGTACCGATTTGGTCTTGACAGCATTTGACATGGCAGGAGAATGTACTCAGGAAACTACTACTATCACTGAAAAAAAGGGAATTAACGTCCATAAGTGATGCTAAAAATAACTCTTACATGTACAATTGCAAGCATGTTTTTCCTGGGTTGCACTCAAGCATTGTTGAACACGCGAACCAATTTTGACAAACCGTCTCCGGTAGTAGGCCCCGCAAGTGGACGAATATATGACTGTGCCGCTAATAGTTTATACGGCTTATGCCAGAAGGCAAACATTCCGATTTCATATGAAATGTGCCTCGAGTTGTTGCCTTTCTCGGCCGAAGGAAATAGTATGTTGGAATTCAAAACTGCACTTCTGGCTTTAGGATTCCAGGTTGAAGCCCAAAGACTAACCGTTGATGAGTTGGCCGACATACGAGTTCCAAGTATTCTCTTAATGTTATCCCCAGAATATCCCGACGCCAAAGCACAACCTGTTACTGGCCACTACCTCGTATTATGGCCTTTAGATGAGGAATCAGTCCAAATTCTCGATTATCCTCGTGTCCCCGTTGTTCTCTCCACAAATTATTGGATTAGACATTTACAGAGGATTGGCGTCACAAACATCCCGGTCCTTCTCTGCGGCAAGGAGGGTCAAAGCCTGGAGGAAATGCTGTTGCTTTCCGAAGTTACTGCCGAGCCATCTGCAGCGACAAAGAACTTGGAGAAGCAAATCCCGAAAAAGCCAAGTACGCGGTAATCGCAGAACTGCGCTGGGTATTAGCTCCGGGCTTTATCACACTGCTAAAGAAAAAGGCAGTAACCATAGAAAATAGTGTCATTAAAGAATACACAATATGCGCGTTGAAGACGAAAAGATGCAGAGCAGCTAAGGACTGGTTCTCACGTTGTTGAAAAATCGAACAAAGACTGGGTCTTAATCATTGTTACCTGGTCAGGATAAGCGGCGAACGTGTGGATGTGCAATTCAGTTTGTCTGGCCTCAAAGTCAACATAGCAAAACGGCTGGAGCTTTCCGATTTCCAGTTCCGGGAATTTTACGAACACGCCCCGATTTCGCGCGAAACGCTCAAGGTCGCTATGGCTCTGGCGATACAAATCCGGACTCATCTTCTCGACCTGAAAATCGGTCATATAATTTACACCTCGGCTCAAAGTGCATTTATGGGTCCGTGGGCCTCGGAACTGAAAACGCTCAATCAAACCTCGAGAGGGCAGCATCTGGCCGGGTGCGCTTACGACCTCAGCAAGGCAGATATCGCCGGCAAAGACGCTGACGACATGAGTGCATCCGGTAATCCAGATAATCGCCTCGTACTTTTCGGTATTTAAGTGACGGTTGGCATAAATCTGAAAAAGCTCCGGATGCAGAGGTCTTTGAAACAGGGTGAACATCAGTTCTTCAACAGCTACATTGATTTGTGGTAAGTCCATTACAAAAATCCAGACACAAATACCGGGTTCCAATCTTCCAATT
This sequence comes from Phycisphaerae bacterium, assembly GCA_030609625.1. Taxonomy (GTDB): domain Bacteria; phylum Planctomycetota; class Phycisphaerae; order Sedimentisphaerales; family Anaerobacaceae; genus NIOZ-UU13. The sequence goes on along the minus strand of JAUWBX010000146.1, from coordinate 2,966 downwards.
TTCTGCTATTATACAATATTCAGCCCATCTATTCAAGCCTTATATCAGTATTGATAAGGCTGATATCGGCACTTATGGGACTGTTATTTTGCAAGCTCCGTAACCTAAAAGACTAACAACAGCAAACTTTTTTCGAAAAAAAACAAGAAAATTCGGCCATGTCCTGATTTTACTACTGGAAGAAGCCAACGGTGATAGATACAGCGATAATATTGTAAAAAGCGTGGGTTCCGGCTGTAATCCCGAAACCGCGAATTGCAAAAAGAACAGCAAAGTAAATTCCTGCGATTGTTCGAAATGCGAACCTTATCAAATTAAACGGGTCAGTAGCATTTGGCTGCCCGTTGAGCAAATCTATATGGTGATGTGCGCTGAACAACGCCGCCGAGATAAGGACCGAAAGTATGATAGATTTCTTATGAGTAAGCCTCAGCACATCCTGAAACAACAGCATCAAAAGACATATCAAAATCAAACGAAAAACAAGTTCTTCGTAAATCCCGGCTCCTATTCCGGTAACGATATTTGCCAGTAGTGACTGAGCCGGCTCAATGCCGCCGGCCTCGGCGCTCGGCGATGATAGACTGCCGTCTGCGACCGAAGAGCAGACCGGTAGCGACTCGATTTGTGTTTGTGTCCCACTGTTGTCGAATCGGCTGACATTACCCTCCGGCCCGGCCCACCTGCCTAAGAATAATGTCAGGACAATCAACGGCACCGCGAGCAGAATACACTCAACCGACATCGGCAAAATATCGCGAAGCCAGAAGCGCCATTGTTTGCCTGACGTGATTTGCAGCGCTATCAAAATCACCACGACCGCCAGTGGAGGCGCCACCCACGCCAGCTTACCTCCGAAACCTAACGACTCAAGCAGGTTCTGCAGCCAAACAAATGCTACTACACGAATCTGCGATTGGTTCAGAACGTCGGTGTTAATGCCAAACGTCCCCACCTCGTAGAATATGATGAATGGCAGCAGAAAAATTATGGCGTAAATCGGCCGAGACGTCCTTTCGAGATAGGAATCTTTTGCAAAGTTAAACAACTGATTCGTGTTGTACTTATATTTGTCTTTCATTCTGTAAGCTGTTTTTTTGCTTTTGCCGTTTTAATTTTTGAGCTTTTTCTGTCCTCTGCGGCTGTTTCTTAATTTCCACTACCGAATTTTTGCAGAGTTTACTTAAAATAAGCCGAAAATACAATAGTCAAAAAATCGTACTCTTTATAAGAACAACAATTACCCGGATGATAAGTAAAACACTGACCGAGATTTATCAGTTACTTTTCGATCGTTTTGGTCCTCAGCACTGGTGGCCGGGCGAAACCCGGTTCGAGATAATCACAGGCGCGATACTTACCCAGAATACAAGCTGGGCCAACGTCGAAAAAGCAATAACAAATCTAAAATCCGCCGACTGCCTGACACCGGAAAAACTCTACCGTCTTGACCCCGCACAACTCGCTGAGCTTATCCGGCCGGCCGGCTATTACAATATAAAAGCCAAGCGGCTCAAAAACTTCATAAACTGGCTCTTTGACAATTACGACGGCGAGCTGGCGAACCTTGAAACCATTGATACCGACCGGCTAAGAGAAGAGCTTTTGGCGATAAAGGGCGTCGGTCGAGAAACCGCCGACTCGATTTTGCTTTATGCCTTCGATAGGCCCATTTTCGTTGTGGACGCCTACACCGCTCGAATTGTTTTCCGACACGGACTAATCGGGCCGGACGCCGATTATGAGCAGTTACGAGAATTGTTCGAGTCGTCTCTGCCAGCCGATACTCAGCTTTACAATGAATACCACGCATTACTGGTAAGGGTCGGCAAGGAATTTTGTAAGCCAAAAGCCAGATGCCCCGACTGCCCTATGGATAAATTACCGCATACGCTTGATGCCGAATATCTCTAAACCACTTGACAAATCAAAATGCACGACTCTGGCCGACCAGGCACCGCCTCATACAGATGCGGCGCAAAACCAGCACAAAGACAAGCCAACTTAAGACCAGCAGAGCTACAATAGAGATCGGATTAACCATTGCTGCACCTAACGGCTTGCGCAAGATGGTTCCTATGAAGAATAGCAGCATGAACAACAGCATAATTGACAATACCATAAAAATTGGCTTTCTGTAAAAAATCAACTGGAAAGTAGAAGCAAGGGGTATCATCAATAGAGGAACAAAGAAAAGTGTTATAATCGCTGGATGAAAAGTAAAAGTACTACCTCGCAGTGTAATATCCGGCATAATTGCCGTCAATGCCACGGATAAAGCCGCTATGATAGTTACCAGTGCAGTAATCAGCACCGCAGTCGTAGCAACCAACGTCATTGTTGTATAGAATCTTTCGTTTCGTCCCCCTGAAACCGGCATACTTGAGTAAATGGGTGGCCGCATATGCATTATCATAAACCCCGGCATAAAGAAAAGCATAAATGTCGCCGCCTGCCCCATATAACAAAAGAAACACAGCATCAGTAAAGCTATAAACACACCTGTCAAAACTCCCTTCCACTGCGATAGTACTATTCCAAATGTCGTGTACAATCCGCCCCATATATACCGGCCCTGACCCAGGTAATCGCATTTGTTCATTCTGCCCAGAAATAATCTTTCCACCCACGGATTCGGATGCTTTTTCAGTTTGTCCCATTTGATAGCTGCTCGGAGTTGCTTGTATTTTCGCAACTTATCCTGATTCCAGGCGTCAAAAAGACCTATCCACGGCACACCACAGTATCGTCGTGCCCAGTTTGCATTACCCAGCCAAATCCACGCTGCGATACTGCTAAAAAACCCCAATAGAGTAAACCCAAGAGGATTTTCAACGATGGTTCGCTCTATGGTTATATGCAGGTCAAAGAATCCTCCTCTAATGATAAGCCACGGAAAAAATCCTATCCAGGCCGCAGAGTTCCTGACGCCAAAAGCAAACAGCACGCCAATCCAATAAAAAACC
>JAUWBX010000226.1 GCA_030609625.1 Phycisphaerae bacterium | reverse complement strand
ATCCCTCGCGTGAGCTTACAGCCCAATCGAGCAAGCAATTTGCCACATACAGAAATATCAGAAAGATGAGGCACCGCTTTAAGAGACGATTTGCCGGCTGCTAAAATAGTGGCAGCCATTATCGGCAGAGAAGCGTTTTTTGAGCCGTTTATATTGACGCTGCCGGAAAGTCGAGCCGGCCCTTCAATGTGAAATATGTCCATAATTTATTGACTATTTACTATTGACTATTTACTATTGAAAGTGCCTAAAGTGACACGTAAGTGTCATCCCTGCCTGCCGGCAGGCAAGGCTGAGGCGAAGCCGAAGGATCTGGCCAACAAAACAGAGATTCTTCACTTCGCTGCGCTTCGTTCAGAATGACAGCCCCGATTCATCGGGGTCACTTTAGGCACTTTAGTATGTCAATATCCAATTGTCAATAGTAAATAGTAAATAGTCAATGGAATTCGCCGAGACCATAACTGTAACGAATCTTATTTTCCTGGCGGGGCTTATTTTATTTGCCCGCTGGCTGCTCAAAACATCTTTAGGCAGAAAGGCTTTGGCTGATTCCGTGCCCCGCCGAAATAATATGCCTGCTTATCTGCCCTTAGTGCCGCTATTTATCTGGTTCGCAGCTATTTCACTCACTGCATCAATTGGGCAAAAACTGTTCGGTGATTTACAGGGTTGGCAAAATGATTTTTTAGACAATTTTATTCTCTGCATCGGTGAACTGACGGCGATAGTCATAATTATTTTTCTGGCCAGAGTCCACTTCGTCCGACGATTAAAAGGTTTCGGCCTTAATGTAAAAACGATTATCAAAGATTTTTTTGCGGCTTTTGTGAATCTGCTCACAGTCTGGCCGCTCATAACGGCGGCGATAATACTAACGATGTTCTTCGGCGAGCTTATCTGGGGCCGGGAATACCAAATGCAGCAACATCAGCAGCTCAAACTGATAACGGAATATTCGCAATTACCGCCTCGAATATTAATTATTGTCGTTGCTGTTGTAATAGCACCTTTGCTTGAGGAGATGTTGTTTCGAGGGTTCTTCCAAACAACGATACGCTCATACCTCGATGCTCATCGCTCGTCGCTCGTCGCTCGGGTCACGGGTCACGGGTCACGAGCGACGAACTGCTGGCTGGCGATTGCAATAAGCTCCGGGTTATTCACGGCAATACATGCAAACACCGGGCATTGGCCGGCATTATTTGTGTTGGGTGTATGTTTAGGGTATGCTTATGAAAAGAGCGGTTCTTTATTTCGGCCTATTTTTATCCACTCACTATTTAACGCAGTCAGTATAATAGCAACCTTGAATCAATAGTCGGCTCAATTACCGGGATATTTTGGACAGGAGGACAATTATGCACAACCAAACAATTTATCAATATTTGAAAACCCTGATACTGCCCTATCATATCCTTTGCGTCTCTCTGACATTTGTGTTACTTAACTTCATCGACGTTTGGGCTGCTCAAGCAGCGCATATAGTCAGGTCACCCGATGGAAATGTAGTTGTTACGTTTGATGTCAGGGACGCTGGGAACCAACGCGGCTGTTTGGTTTACGGTGTAGCATACAAAAACCGGCCCATTGTTGTTGATTCACGCCTGGGACTTGCTCTTAAAGATGCACCGGCCCTGGAGGCCGGCTTCAATATTAACACTATCTCCAGCAGCAGTAATAACAGCATATACACGCCAGTTTATGGAGAGCGAAAAAAGATTCGGGACCACTACAATCAACTCGCTGTAGAGTTGCAGGAAAGTAACCAGCCCCATCGGCATCTTCGACTGACGTTCCGCGCTCACAATGAAGGCGCAGCGTTTTGCTATACCCTGCCGCAGCAAAATGCTCTGGAAAGCTTCACTATCTCAGCGGAAAAAACGCAGTTTCGTTTCGCCGGCAACTATACAGCCTGGGCTGTATATTCCGCCCAGGGTCAATATAGCAAGGTGCCGCTCAGCAAGGTCAAGAGCAATTGTGAGAGACCACTGACAATTGAGATTAACGACGGCCCTTTCGTGTCGGTGGCTGAGGCACGATTAGTTGATTATGCGCGAATGCGCCTTTCGCCGGATAAGGGCCAGCCCTACACGCTGGTAAGCTCGTTAGGCAGCCAGGTCAAAGCCCGCGCACCATACACGACCCCATGGAGAGTTCTCCTTCTCGGCGATAGCCCGGGTCAGCTACTCGAACGCAATTATCTCATCCTGAACTTAAACGAACCTTGTGCCATCGATGATGTTTCCTGGATTAAGCCCGGCAAAGTTATCCGCGAAGTTACTTTAACCACTAAGGGCGGTAAAGTATGTGTCGATTTTGCAGTCGAGCACAACCTGCAGTATGTCGAATTTGACGCGGGCTGGTACGGCCCCGAGTATAGTGACCAATCCGATGCCACTACTATTTCTGTTGACCCGAAACGCTCGAAAGGCCCTCTGGATTTGCACGCAGTTTTAGATTATGCAAAGAAGCGCGGTATCGGAATTTTATTGTATGTAAATCGCAGGGCACTGGAACGTCAGCTCGATGATATCCTGCCGCTATACGAAAGCTGGGGCGTCAAGGGAGTAAAGTATGGTTTTGTGCAGGTTGGCTCGCAGCAGTGGACCAAATGGCTGCACGAAGCGGTCCGCAAGGCAGCTAAACATCACCTTATGGTTGATGTTCACGATGAATACCGACCGACAGGATACAGCCGAACGTACCCAAACCTGATGACGCAGGAGGGTATCCGAGGAAACGAGTGCATGCCCACGGCGGATGAAAATCTAATCCTGCCCTTCACGCGAATGCTTGCCGGGGCAGGCGATTATACTATCTGCTACTACAACAATCGCATCAAAACAACACACGCCCATCAGTTGGCGGCCTCGGTAGTGTTTTATAGTCCGTGGCAGTTTTTATTCTGGTACGATAGACCATCATATTACCGGGGCGAGCCGGAGATTGAGTTCTTTGACCACCTACCGACGGTCTGGGATGACACCAAGGTGATTCACGGGAAAATCGGTGAGTATATCACCATCGCCCGCAAGAACAGCGAAGAATGGTACGTTGGCAGTATGAATGGTTTGAATCGCCATAAATTAAAAATTCCGCTTACCTTTTTGGAAAAGGACAAACAATATGTGGCGCACATTTATTCAGATACCGGCCCCGACGACATGACACGCACACACGTACAAATCAACCGTTGCCTTATAGATTCTTCTGTTCTTCTGAACGCCGATATGCCCCCAAGCGGAGGCCAGGCAATCAGAATCGTCCCAGCTACGGGCGAAGATATAAAGACATATTCCAAATACTAACAACCGCCAATGCTCTGTTGAAAAGTTACAAAAACTGTCATTCTGAACGGAGCGCAGCGGAGTGAAGAATCTCTTTATGGTTCAAAAATTGAGATTCTTCGGCTTCGCCTCAGAATGACAGTCCATGTTTTCAACAGAGCAAACCGCCAAATAAGGCATCACGTTGTGGAGCCACCGATTCGGGGCTCAACCCAAATTGGGCTGGACCAGGCAACCTGGTTGTTGGCCTGGGTCGCGCGCAGATAATACCAGTTTGGACTTTTACCATCGTCGGTATCAGAGATTTTGTAAGATGTATAGTAGTGGTCGTGGAAAACCAGCCGATGAACCATAGCCGACTCCTTTGGAAAATCACCGGTGAACAGCATTTCACCGCTTTGCGCCAACTGACTGAACGTTTGCGACAAGGACACGTTGGTTGGCCTACGCAGGGTAATTTTGACACGAGTATCGGGGCCGCCACGTATTTTCAAAACTACGGCCTTGGTGGAAATATCCTCGAACTGCTGACGCAGGGCGGTGAAAGACTGCACACGAAGATGTTTGCCGGAGCGCTCAAGTATCTTGTCCCGACGGGCTTCATCGAGCGGGCCGGCCTGAAAGCAGGTCTGAACGTTTTCCAATAAGCCGCCATCCAATGTGATATTAATATCCCAGTCACAGACTCGCGTCATATCCAGGGCGGGCCAGGGACCCCAGCCGTATTCGAATCGCAGCAGAACCGGCTCTTTCCAGCTTCCGGCGGTAGGAACCCGGTCCATAGGAAAATCGCGGTGAATCACGCAGTTATTCTTCAGGATTTCAACCCTGTCGAGCTGGTCCCAGCCCGTAACGGTAACGGCCAGCTCTCGCTGCCGGGTATAAGGCAATTCACGACCCATAAGCCGGCCGTTCAGTTGAAAATCCAAAGCGATGCGGTCGCCGGTAACAGCGTAGGTTCGCCGATTCCGGATGGCATCGAAAATCGCCTCTCGCGTCAGCTCGGCAACGAGCACGGCGGCCAGGCCTTCGCGGTAAGCACCGGGAAAACCAAGATGGTCGTCCGTGCTGGCAATGACACCGAGGCGATAACCCTGCGCGAGGAAATGATGAAGTGTATTTCGGGTCCAGCGACCGCCTTCGGTGTGCCGAATATATCCAGAGCACGCGCGGTCATGTTCAGCGTTGCCCCATTCGGAAAACATCTCGATGACGGGCGAGACATCAGGGTCAAGCCATGCGAGGTTTGCGCCGCGGTGGCCGAGGCGATTGGCCGGATGATGAGGGACCATAATTGCGCCGCGCTGTTTTGCGAAGCGCTGGAACTGGCGCAGGTCATCGAACCGAACATACTCGCCTTCGAGCGTAGGGAAGAGAATGTGGTAATCGCCGAGACTGGTAGAATGCCACTCAAAGCCGGGTATGGTAACAAACCTGCCGGGCTGGTCGTACTTGCGTACCATCTGCAGGACTTCCGGCCAGCGTTTCTTTGTAACCTCAAACCCATCGAGCCATTTTTTCTCGATATTATTCTCGTAATGGCCAATATCATGCCAGTAGCCGTGCGGTGTGAAGGCAAAGAAATCGAGATGGTTGCGCGCAATTTCAAAAGCCCTTTCGAGTGAACCCCGCGCATAACCAACCTCGTTATGGTTGTGCAAATCTCCGAAGTAGATATGATAGTCGCCTACCCGTGGATGGTCAGACGCCGCCGGTGATAATGCCGGCGTCAACGCCGAACAACCCAGCGACGCCAGAGACAATGAGC
>JAUWBX010000193.1 GCA_030609625.1 Phycisphaerae bacterium | reverse complement strand
AGGGTATCAGTCCGCAGGACACCTTACGGTGGAAAAACGAGCCTGATGTTCTGATAACCTGATGCCCACTACCTGGTAACCTGATGGCCTGATAGCCTATCACTTTAAGCACTTTTCACTATTCGATATTCGGATTTGGGTTTTGGAATATAGTTTTCCATTACACATACTCTATGAAATTATCCCCCTATTTTTAGAGGTTATTTGTCCGGTCCCTGCTGGTTCGGGTCAGTTGCGAGGACATAGGATGCAGTCTTATAAGCAATTGATTGTTCGTTTTTATCTAAGTTTAGAATTCTTTTTGCTATTTGTTTAGCTTCAGTGAGTCTTTTAGCTTCAGCGTGCACAACCATCTGGACTGTAAGAGAAAGCAAGTGGTCAGGCATGATATTCAGGAGTTCTTCTGCTATTTTCTCGGCTTTTTTAGCATTTTTGGTGTTGAAAGCATAAATTATGAACGTTTCCATAGCTGCATTATGGGCTGAGGGCATTCCGCTGTTTTTGAAAAGCCCTACACAATTGTGCATAGCTTCGTCGCCTGCTTCTTCATGGCCCAGCTTAAACAGCAACAGGGCTGCTTCTTTGTAATATCGCAGGCCGGTCGGCGATAATTGGCTGTCTTGCAATTCCAGCATACGCAGTAAATTGATAAGCATTTGTTCATAATCTTTTTTATCTGATGCGGCATTGAACAAGCCGGTGTATTCAGCCATGCCCTCTTTGCGGGTTTTGAAGGTTTGGTAATGGTTAAGGTGCTGCTGCATATCTTCGCCGGTAACTTGCTTTATGGCCTGTAGAATGTCCTGTCCTGTTCTGGACTTTTTCGTGCACACCTTGTCGAGTATCTTGCGAACACAATCAAAGCCGTGTTTTTCAATCAGCCGTTGCGCTTCATAGGTCGCATAGGTGTATCGAGCCATTCGCAGCTCACTTTCGTATTCCAATGGCGTTTTTATACAGAAAATCAATCCCATCCAGTAACGCAGGTTGATTTCCTTTTCCAGTTTCTTATACTTGTTTACGTCATATGCTTCGGCAAATTCTTTCGCATCTTCAGTTCCGGTGTACTTTTTCAAAATCTCGATAGTTATCGCGTTTGCAAAACCATCACTGAACCATCGCCAGTATGGGTCTGTGGGTTTGGCCCGCATTAGTAAACTTGTTTCGACGACTTCGTGAATAGTGAGATAGGGTTTACTCCCGCCCAATGCGACCTGTAAGATTTGGAAAATCTGACTAACGTCTTTTTCAAAGGTTCTGTCAGAGGCAATAGGAAAACTAAACTCGAAATCTTTGATAGGTACATCTTTGCTTATGCCTGCGATTTTGAATTCAGGGTTGTAGGTTACGTTATCACTGGCCTTGTCATAGGTGAAATTTGGAAGCTGACCGCCCGCATGCAACAAATTCTTTATCGTGCCCTGCTTAACAATATAAAAAGTTGTCTTTTCTATAGAAAAGGCACCCAGAAGCTCTGTCCAAATTTTATCCTGCTTCTCGGTATCCGGCTTACTTATCCCCAGGATTTGGTTAATATCAGCAATGATTTGGTCTTTTTGGGTGTTGATTGCTTTGCCACTTTCTTTTTCGACAAGGAATTTTTTGTACTCCCTTTCAAAGATAGGCAGTTTCGGCTCAAACAATTTCTCATAATAAACAGTTGCCCCTGTGATGCTGGTAGAGCTTAGGTTCAGTTGTTCCCAGGCGTTCGTGTCCGCAGCAAATAACTTGCAGGTCGAAACAAGCATGAGCGCAATGCAGAAAAGCCTTTTTGTAGTCATGATAAACACCTTTCTTGTGGCACGGCCATCTTGGCCGTGATTTCACGGGCTGGAAGCCCGTGCCACAACGCCAGCAGAATAGATGCTTTAGTAATTATACCAAAATACTGCAAAAACGCCAAGTTTGAATTTGAGGATTACTTGTCGTGTGTTGTTCTTGCCGGCCAATGGCCGTTTTGGGTTCGTATTTGTGGTCCGTTCTCCGTCCCGAGAAAATCGGGACTACGAAGGATAAAAATGATTTTATGATTTTCTAAAGACAGCGACTACGTTTTCGACCTCGACCACAAACAGGCGATTATCCCCTTCGAAATCGACGGGAATGGCGTCTTTGGGATTGAACAGCACCTTGTCGTATTGACGCAGTGGTATGTCCGTTGAGTTTTCGACCTCAGCGGAAATAGTTATGATTCTGCCGGTTATCGTGGGGATTTCTATGTTGTCGGGCAGTCGGATACCGCCTTTGGTTTGTTTTTTGTCCTCGTCTTTGCGAATCAGGACACGTTTGCCTACCGGCTCGATTATTTCAAGCGGCTTTGTTTCAATTTGTTTTTTTTATTCATTTCGCCCAGCTCTCTGCAAAACAATTTATTTTTAGATACCATAATTATTATACTTTTTTAAGGCGGTTTTGCAATTTTTATGTTATAATTATGGCGGATTGGCTCAGCAATGGAGTACATCACTTATTGATGTTTGAATATACAATGGAACAAACGTATTGTCACTCCTGCGTAAGCAGGAGTCCAGGAAACACTGATGAGATGGCTGGATTCCCGCTTTCGCGGGAATGACACTTCCTTTCGCGGGAATGACACTTCTGTTCTTGTTTGTATAGTAACGTTCCATTTAATATTCAAAAGTCCATAAATTAAGTGTCGGTTTGCAAAAACATTCTTTTGAAAAGAAGGAGAACCATCATGCACAAACAAAATGGGTTTACGTTAATAGAGCTTTTGGTGGTGATTGCCATTATTGCATTGTTGATGGCGATACTGATGCCGGCACTGCAGCGGGCGAAAAAGCAGGTAAGGAATATTATCTGTAGGTCCAACCTGAAGCAGTACGGCCTGGCGGGGAGGATGTACTTAGACGATAATGATGGCTCTTTTCCTTATTCATTCTCCTGGCTCTACAACGATGGTGGTTTCGTCGGGTGTGGATGGCACGATGCGAGCAAGAACATTATAGATAACCCGGACCGTGCCGGCCAACTCTGGCCTTATCTGAAGCAAAAAGATGTTCACATGTGTCCCGAATTTTACGTTGTTGCCAGAATGGTAGGCTGCCCAAGGTGTGATGGTAGGGCAATTCCCATCGAACCTCAATATAGTTACTGTATGAATTCCTACCTCAACGGCGACGCATGGGGTGCGGTGCCTGCACAATTTCGTACCAACTACGAGAAAGTTCGGAAGGAGTCCCAGGTAAAGAATCCGGCACGTGTGTTTTTCTTCTCTGAGGAGAATCCGTGGTCTATTCCGGGCCTTAGCGGCGCAGGAATCAATGACAACAATTTACGTTCCACACCTCCTTGCAATACTGATTGCTTCGCTACCTACCATAAAGCTCCGAGCGGGGACCTGAATAAGGGTTTTGCCAATGCGGTGTTTGTGGATGCGCATGTTGAACAGGTCTCAGCATATCCGGCTGGTAATACTTTTGTATTAAGCTGGCCATGCGGACCACCAATACCGAATTGGTAAGGTTTAGTGCCATGCGCAAACGAAATGGGTTTACCCCGTTAGAAATAGGAATTCCCAATCGGGAAAGGGGAAGATTTTTAACGGGGTTTACATTAATAGAGCTTTTGGTGGTGATTGCCATCATCGCATTATTGATGGCGATATTGATGCCTGCACTGCAGCGTGTCAAGAAGCAGGCGAAGTCAGTTGCCTGTCAGGCAAACCTTCATCAATGGGTCCTTATCTTTTCGATGTACACGGACGATAACAACGGTTATTTCAGCAAGGCCGGTGTACATGGTACAATGTGGATAAGCACGCTGCGGCTGCGCTATAAGGAGCCCAAACTACGCCTCTGCCCTATGGCTGTAAAACCCGCTGTCCCCGAAGGCGCGCAGAAACCATCGGGCGGAAAGTTTTTGGCCTGGGGCTGCTTTAATAGAAGCGATGGCGATAGGCTGATGGAAGGCGACTGCGGCAGCTATGGTATAAATGCCTGGGTCTATAATCCACCGTCCCAAGTGAGTACATTTATGACACATCCGACTGTAAATAACTGGAGAAGTCCCAATGTCGAAGGTGCGGGTAATATACCACTGTTTTTGGATTGCACCTGGCTTGGAAGTTGTCCGGAACCTTTTGACCAGCCTCCGCAATATGATGGCGACTGGGGGGTAGGAGTCGGTGGCAGTTCTGTGAAACGTTTCTGCATCGACCGACATGATGGGTTTGTAAACAGTGCTTTTATGGATTGGTCGGTCAGAAAGATAGGCCTCAAGGAGTTGTGGACTTTGAAGTGGCATCGCGAGTACAACACGGCAGGGGTCTGGACCCAAGTTGGCAATGTCCAGCCGTTCGACTGGCCGCAATGGATGAGAAGATTTAAGGATTACTGAAAAGAGGCGCTTGACAGAAAAGAGTGTCTTTTGGAATCCGCATTTTTCTCTGTATGTGCCGGCGCTCACTTAGCACTGCGTTATTTCTTGATTTTTACAGGCACCTTGGCTTTTTTTCTTCCGAGGATTTCGTCTGCTTCTTCCCAGGTTTCAGGGGGCCATTGTCCGGCTGACTGCAATTGCTTTAGATGGTCCAGCTCCTTGATGCTGATTATGGTTCTGCATTTTGGGAACCTGCCGCAGCCTAAGAAAGGGCCTTTCTTGCTTTGCCTGATTACCAGCTCGCCGTCTTTGCATTTGTAGCACTTTATTCCGGTGGGTTCCGGCGGCGGCTTTGGCGGCAAGACGTTGCCTTGCTTGTCGATATTGAGGATGGTTTTGCAATCTGGATAGCCGCTGCATCCTAAGAAGGGACCAAACCGACCGTTTTTATGCACCATCGGTTTGCCACAGACGGGACATTTATGTTCGCTCTGCTTGATGACAATTTCCCCCAAAAATTTAGCAGCTTCCTCAGGTTCCCGCTGTCGCCATGCTTGTTGGGCTAATTTTACGCCGTATTTCGCATCTGCTCGAACGCGCTCAATCGGCATTCGCAAATATATGTTTTCTTTCGGAGCAACGACCTCTTTCATGATTGTGGCGTCTTTAGGACAGGGGCAGGCAAATTGGCAGTTTGGATAGGCTGAGCAACTCAGGAACATTCCGTTTTTGCCGAACCTATAAGCAAGCTGCTGGCCGCACTTCGGGCATTCATATTCGCTGGGGGTCATTTCGGCTTTGGCGTGTTTCATCTCTGCCTGCGCCGTCTCAAGGCTCTGCTTAAACGGGCAGTAGAAGTCATTCAAAACAACGAGCCAGTCCAGATGCTGCTCTTCAATCTTATCGAACTGTTCCTCCATATATCGGGTAAAGGCGATATCCATTATTTTCGGGAAGTACTCGTTGAGTTTATCCGTAACGACCTCACCGAT
>JAUWBX010000502.1 GCA_030609625.1 Phycisphaerae bacterium | reverse complement strand
GTGTGGTTTACTCTATCGCAATTTTCTTTTGATGGCGTTGAGCTGGTCTTTGGAAATCTCTACCCCCAATTTCTCGGCGATTTGTATATGTTTCCAGGCCAAATTGTACTTCTTCAACTGATAAAACCCGAAAGCAAGTCCGTAATGCGCATCGCCGATTTTCGGGTCAATCTCGACCGCTTTTAAATATTCAGCAACCGCCTGCTCGTAATTCTCATTATTGGAAAACGCCGCCCCGAGATTATAATGAATCATAGCTTCATCGGGCTTTATCAGAACAGCTTTTTTATACTGCTCAATAGACGCACCATATTTCTTCTGTCCGAAATACGCATTGCCCAGATTTATAAGAGCAGCTATCATGTCAGGTTTAACAGCCAAGGCCCTCTTGTATCCCCAAATTTCTTCGTCAACCGAACCCAGCTTGTTGTAACAAAGGCCCAAGCCATAATAGGCCTCAGCCAATTTCGGGTCAATCTTAGATGCCTTTTTGTATTGAGCTATTGCCTGGTCATAATTACCCATCTGGTCATAAACACCGCCTAACTGGCTGTAACATTCAGCATCTCCCGGCTCCAAAAAAATTGCCTGTCTCAATTGCACTATCGCCTTCTGGAATCTTTTCTGTTTGCAGTACACTATAGCCAGATTTTTATACGCATCTGCGAATTTGGGGTCCAGCCTAATCGCCCGGTAATACTCGGAAATCGCATACTTTAAATGGCTTTTTATCCATTCTCGTTGAGCGTATGCATTTCCGAGGTTATTATGTGTCTTGGCATCGTTTGGGTTGATTTTCAGAGCCGCCTGGTATTGGTTTATCGCATCCGTTACCTGCCCCTTTGTCAGGTATATGTTACCTAAATTCACCAGAGATTCAGATAATGTCGGATTTATCTCGACCGCTCTCTCAAGCGCTAACAACGCAGAGTCCATATTACCGATATCGTCGTAGCTGTTCCCAAGATTATTTAAGAAACATCCTAACGTCTGAATCTTATCCAGATTTTTCATATAGATGCTATTGCTGCCTATCGGTACCTTGAACTTATTTATATAATGCTCATCAGAAGCGCTTCCACCTTTGCTCGTAGTTTCAATATTGAATCGCACTCGACTGTCGTCATATCTGACAAAAAAGTGCCCCGGCACAACCACTCCATACAGAGGAAGACCAAGCCGCTCTGCCAGTGATAGATAAAGAATTGACAGACTCAGGCAATACCCGCTTTTTTTATCTAACACAGTATGCAAAAACAAATCATTCGGGTCACTTGCCTCTGAAGTCGATTTAAAGTCCAGTTCGTCGAACAAATAGGCGTTTATCACCGGAATTGCTCTGAAGTTTGCCTCCAGTCTTCTGCGCCTGAGCCTTTCGCGAATCTCCAAAGCCATATCATCCAGCGTTGCTAAGTATCTTCGTCCGTGTACCATATCGCTCCACCGCTCTGAAACAATCAAAGCAGCAGTTGCCAAATCAACCTCGTCTTCCCTTAGCCGAAGGACTTGTTCAATTGACCTTGAGTATAGACCTGCCTTGTTCTCATTGGCCAGGGGCTCATGCCGACGAGCCGGAACCGTCGGCGTGAAAATCAAAACACAAATTATTATCGTAAAAATCTTCTTCATCGGTTATTCCCTCGGCTTTCGCCGCTGATTACTGTTGCAAACCCACCTGTTTAGAAACGAAATTCTGATGATAAGTATTTACATCAGTAAATACTTATCGTCAAATAGACCCTTGTTGTTTTGTGTTTTCCGTAATTTTTATGCTGAAAAACCAGTTACTTTGAGCAAATACCTGTTGTATAATATAGATTATGAGGTTATTTTGTTCAATGGATTTTTTATATGGGAGAAATATGATGAAGACCAAACACAAATGCACAATACTTTTGCTTCTTGCCGTCCTGACTCTGGGGTCATGCCGCCGCTCAAGCCCATCGGCCCCGCCGAATGAACCCAATGTTTCACAGGAGCAAGCCCGGACTGAAACCGATGTCCCGCAAGAGCTGCCAAAAACTGAACCTAACGTCACCAAAGAAATTCCCCGGACGGAAATCAGCCTTTTCGACGGAAAGTCACTCGGACAGTGGGCGGTTACTGATTTCGGCGGCCAGGGTGACGTCTATGTAAAAGACGGCGCTATTTATCTCGAAATGGGCAACGATATGACCGGCGTTAACTGGACCGGGCCGGTAGTCCGAATGAACTACGAAATAACACTCGAAACAATGCGGGTCAGCGGCAGCGACTTTTTCTG
>JAUWBX010000495.1 GCA_030609625.1 Phycisphaerae bacterium | reverse complement strand
GTAAAACAAAAAACAACAAAAACAAAGTATAATCGCGACATCATATTCCGTTCCTCGAGCATCGAGTATCGAGTATCGAGCATCCAGCATCTATGTCTTATCGAGCCGGCATTCTCAAACGCAATCCAACAGTAATATCATCCTCGTCCTCTAAAATATCAGTGTTTAGCTCGCTTATCTCTTCGTAGCGAGTGCCGTCTCCGAGCTGCGCTGCAGCAATTTGCCATAAACTATCACCTTCACGCACAACGTATTGTCTGTTCCGCTTTGCACTGGGTGTTTTAGGCGTGTCAGACGAAGTAAGTTTGCGGCTGATGGATTTCACTTTCTCGAACAGTGACTTTGGAAATACACTCTCAGCTTTATTTTTAAGCAGCGGTATAGTAAGTTTTTGCCCTTCATAAACTTCATCGGGCGATTTCAGCAGCTTGCGGTTGGCCTCGAATATCCGGTCAACGTTTATCTTCTTATTACCTTTCTCTGGGCCGTAAAATTTTTGTGCTATGACTGCCAGGTTATCACCTTTGCTAACAACATAGATTTTTGGCAAATCCGGCTTGACAGGCTCAGGTCTGTTGACTCTGGTTTTCTTATTGGTATCCGATGCTGGAGCTGCCGGATTGGTTTTGTCATTAGCGGATTCCACAGCCGAATCGCCTCCCGACAAGGGCACTTGGTAGCGAATCTTCCCCTGGTTATCAGAGGAGGTCTGAGCTTCATCAGCACGTTCTCGTTTAACCCGCTGTGCCCGATTGAAAACTCCTTGAGCCTTACGTTCCCTGGCTGCAATACCAATCGAGTCATTTTGAGAGTTGACCATATTAGTTGTTAGCTCATTATTGTTTGTGTTACTGCGAAAGCGCGGCAGACCGTTGATTATAAAGGCAATTATAAATATAAAAACTAATCCTAACAGCAATCCAATCTTTGCATCGGAAGTCATAATGAAACTCCATATTATTGTTTCTGTGCAATCCTTAATTTCGCACTTCTTGCTCGCCGATTTTCAGCGATTTCCTGTCGCGTCGCCACAATCGGTTTTTTAGTAATGACCCTGTAAATACTGTCCTTTCCGTTTTGCCTGAAATCGTTCTTAACTAATCTATCTTCCAGACTGTGATAGCTAATAACTGCTATATAACCGTTGTCGTTCAGCAGCTCCGGCGCCGAAGCAAGCAGCCTCTTCAAATTCTCCAGCTCGTCATTGACCGCAATTCTCAGCGCCTGAAAAGTCCTGGTGGCCGGGTGTATCTTACTTTTTCGGCCTCGTCTTGCCTTTCCCAATGCCTTGCAGACTATCTTTGCTAATTGGACGGTCGTGGTTATCGGCCCACTTTCTCGTTCCCGCACGATAAAACGTGCAATTCGCCGTGAGGCCCTGTCCTCGCCGAATTTGTAAATCAAATCAGCTAAGGATTTTTCATCTGCTTTATTAACTATATCGGCAGCGGTCCTCTTTAATCTTTTGTCAATTCTCATATCCAGCGGCATATCGTGAAGAAAACTAAGCCCCATCCGGCTATCAGCCAACTGTGCCGAACAAAGCCCCAAATCCGCCAATATGAAATCAACTTTATTTATACCCTGCTCTTGGACCTGCTCGCTGATTCGAGAAAAATTCGAATGAAGCAAAATAACCTTACAGGAAAGGTCTTTTAATAAAAATTGGGCCTTTCGGATAGCATTTGTATCAACATCCAGACCTACGATAACTTCCTTAGGGCCCAACGTCTTACCGAATAGATAACTATGACCTCCCTGTCCTATGGTCGCATCGACCATCACGCCATCCGGTGGCAATTTTATCTGCTCGGCTAACGTCTCAGCGAGAACCGGAATATGCTCTACTATCGAGCCGTTCACTTCTATCGTATCGCGTATATCGTTTATCATATCGTGTATATTGTATCGCACTGCGATGCATCGGGACGCAATACTCAACACGCGGGACGTAACTACGTCTCAGCCTATAGCTACGGTGTTCTTCTGACTTCGAAGTTTCTCAACAGCAGGTGAAAATTCAATGCCGGAAAAAGTCCCGTCGATTTTCTTCAATCGTTCCAGCCGTTCTCCGATAATTGCCAGGGAGGCGAAGGTCCGTTCATCAACCTCCCTTTCACCGACGAGACTTCCGGCAACAATCCGACAATGATTTGAATCCGTTCCAATCATTTTGCCTCCACTTAAAAATTAAATATCTTCGTTCTGCTCGTGCAGGACAATCTGCCGTGCCTGCGACACCTGTTTTTGATATTGGGCCATATTGTCTGAAAGATATTGTTCCCAGCTTTTACTGTTCCACAGCTCGATATGGTCTCTGACACCGATAAGTGTAATATGGTCTTTCAATCCCGCTCTCTTTCGCAACCTTTCATTCAAAAGCAATCTGCCCTGACCGTCCAGTTCC
>JAUWBX010000198.1 GCA_030609625.1 Phycisphaerae bacterium | reverse complement strand
GGCTTATCGAGGGATTTTGTTTTATTTTGATACAACTGTCCGGCTTAATTGTTTCTGGATATTATTCCAGAAAACCTCCGACTTTACTGATATTGCTTTTCTGGCCTGGGCCACTTTTCGCAATCTCCGGTCACTGCTGGTTGAGGTTGCTTTGTCCACCAAAGGCGGACTCGCAATGACAATGGCAGGTAACTTGCTGTCCAAAATAGAGTTATGCACTGCCAGAAAAATTATTCACACCCATCCGAGAGATTCTGACACCAGCTTTTTGCCCTCATTTCCCCCGGACAGCTAACGCAAAAAAAAATAAAAAAAACTTTTTTTTACTTGATTTGCAGCTATGAGCCGATAAACTTCATAGACAGTAGGCGGGTGATTTAATCTTATAACGTATAAGATAGTGATGTTTCGCGTAATAGGAAAAGTTTAACTAAAGGTTATTTTAAAAGGAGATGAACATGAAGAAGGGAATTTTGTTAGCTGCCGTAATCTTGTTGAGTACAGCGGGTTTCGCCCAGGCACAGGATGAACTGAGTGGAACTGTCGATTTAACCTACCTGAGCAAGTATATTTGGCGTGGTTTCGCTCTGTACGATAACCAGAGCGCAATTCAGCCCAGTATCGACCTGGACCTTTATGGCACAGGGCTGGGCCTAAATGTCTTGTGGTCAAGGGCCAATTCAAGCGGATTTGAAAATACCGAGTGGGTGAACCTGACCTTGTCTTACAGCAGCAGTTGCTTTGAATACGAAACTTACGCCACTGACTACACCGTTGGCTGGATGTATTACAACTACCCGGACCAACCGCCAGGAGGCAGCCCCATTACCAATTTAGCTAGCCGGGCTCAGAATTCAGCTATGCAGGAATTCTTTGTCTCTCTCTCCTGGCCGGAAATCAGCCCCGAAGGCGTCGTCCCCAGCTACACCATTATTAAGATGTGGGTATCAGAAAGTGATTCCGAGATGAATCGGTACCTTCGCAGTCTTGGCTCTGACGGTTTGGGAGGCTACCTACACATCCTCGGACTTAGCTACGACCTGCCCGTTGAGGACCTGCTCCCGGACTTTCCGGAACAAATCCTCCATCTCTCAGCAGCAATGGTTTACAACGATGGTGTTAATGCCTTTAGAGCGTATGATGTGGACCACGATTGGACACACGCTGTCTTAGGTGTCTCAACAGATTTTGACCTCGGCAACGACCTTACTTTTACTCCGGGTGCTTACTACCAGAAAGCCTTCGAACACACGGATGCCTTCAATGATCAAATTTGGTGCAGCTTGAGTGTAAAGTATGCATTCTAAAACGACTAAGTAATATCAGCAAAAAAGGCCGGTCTTAAAAAACCGGCCTTTTTTAACTCATTACCTCAACCCACTAAACGTCGATGCTAAGAGGATCTGACAAAAAGACTTGAAATAGGCCATATCAGCACTGAAAACCAAGATTATGCTCCTTTTAATAGAGACTTGCTCTGTTGAAAACATCAGGTCAGGGCACGTCATTGCTCACAACTTTTTTCCGTGGGCATATTTGAAGAATTTTTTTCTCAGCAATTTTGTGACAGGCCCCGGCTTGCCGTCACCGATAACCCTGCCGTCAATCTCGACAATGCCAATGACCTCGGCAGCCGTGCCCGTGAGGAAAAATTCATCGCAAACATACAAATCAAATCTCGTCAGATTCTTCTCAACCACCTCAAGATTTTCTTCCCTGGCCAGCTCGATAACGATTCCCTGTGTCATCCCTTCCAGCGAACCTGCTTCAGCCGGCGGCGTGTAAATCACACCATCCCTGACGATAAAAACATTATCGCCCGTCGCTTCGGCCACATACCCTTCGTGGTTATACATAATCGCTTCCGGTACGTCATTATCCAGCGCTTCAATCTTAGCTAAGATGTTATTCAGATAGTTCAAGCTCTTGACCTGGGGCGGAATCGCCAAAGGATGATTACGAACCGTAGTCGCACTGATTACCTTCATACCTTTTTCATAAAGCTCTTCCGGATAAAGCTGAATGTTATCAGCTATGATAATTAATCTGCTGTCCTCGCAGATGAAGGGGTTCAATCCCAAAGTTCCCACACCACGCGTAACAAGCAGTCGAATGTAGCCGTCGATAACACCATTAGCTTCAACAGTTTTCTCAACTGCACTAATAAGCTCGCTTCGGCTCATCGGAACCTCAAGCCGAATCGCCTTAGCTGAGCCATAAAGCCTCCTGATATGAGCATCCAGCTCAAATACTCTGCTGTTATAAACACGAATACCCTCAAAGACCCCGTCACCGTAAAGCAGACCATGGTCAAAGACGGATATTTTTGCATCTTTTTCGTCAACAAGTTTGCCATCAAGCCAAATTTTTAGTGCCATAAAAAATCTCCAAAGCCAGAAAAACACAAGCTATAAGCGCACAAACAGTAAGTTACTTATGCTCTTATGCTCTTATGCTCTATCTTGCCATCGACCAATGTTACTATTCGCCCGGCTCTTTGCGCGATACTTTCATCGTGCGTTACCATCACAATCGTCTGGCCGAGCCTGTTCAATTCTTCAAGGATTTCTAAAATACCATTTCCTGTCTCAGAGTCAAGATTTCCTGTCGGCTCATCGGCCAAAAGCAGTCTCGGCTCATTCATCAAGGCCCTGCCGATAGCCACTCTCTGTCTCTCTCCGCCGGAGAGCTGGTACGGCTTATGTTTGGCCCGTTCAGATAATCCAAGCTGCCCAAGCAATCCTCTTGCCCGGCTTTTAGCCCATCTACGGCATGCAAACCAGCCCACCACACTCTTGCCTACCATCACCGGCAGGAATACATTTTCCAACACACTTAATTCGTCCAATAAATGATAAAACTGAAATACAAATCCCACCATCTTGTTGCGGAATCTGTTTAACTCACTGCCGCTATGCCGGCTTAAGTCCCGGCCCTCGAACTTGACAACACCCTTATTCGGCTTATCCAATGCGCCCAATATATGTAAAAGCGTACTTTTGCCGCTGCCCGATGCCCCCACTATGGCCACAAATTCGCCCTTCTTTACAGCCAAATCGACGCCTTTGAGCACCCTGACCTTGGCCACACCCATCCGATAAGATTTATGAATCCCATCGGCTTTTAATATGAAATCATCTTTACTCATATAATCACTACTCAATAATTGTGTCTTCCAAAACCTGCTCACAACGACAGAGCAATTAACAATAGTCAATAATCAGTTACAATTGGTTCACCTGCAAAGTATCGACTGGAGTCGAGCTTGCCGCCTGTAGGCTCGGCAACAACGCACCGACCAAACAGGCAACAATCGCCGAAAGGACAATTACTCCCAAAACTTTTAGGTTCACCTGGTTTGGAATATCTCCTATTGCAAAAATTGTCCTGTCCCACAATTGGAACCTAAAATGTTCAAAAAGCCAATCTTCTATTCGGTTTATTTTCAACAAAAACACCCACCCGCCAAGCAAGCCCACACAAGAGCCTAAAAGCCCCACTAAAAAAGCAAAACCGGAAAATAATTCCATAATACCTGCGTTCGAGACACCTATGCTTTTCAATATCCCTATGTCTTTACTCTTATGGCTGATAATCATATAAAACACAACAAGGACAATAAAGACCGTCGTAATCCCCACAAAAGCGAACATAACAGCCATCACCGTTTGTTCCTTCTCCATTGGTGCGATGGACGAACGTCTGTAATCCTTCCAGTTTTGTACAGTAACAGTATCCAATAAGTATGCCTGTCTTTCGCCGGCTTTTCTCTGTTTGAATTTTTGCCACAGCGAAGCGACTTTTTCACATCCGGCCTGCAGTTTAACATTCGGCTTAAACTTTATATGAACAGCACTGGCTCTCTTGACTGACCCGTCCATACCGCAAAGTCGCTGGGCCCACTCGAACGGAAGATAGACTAATGAA
Source organism: Phycisphaerae bacterium (assembly GCA_030609625.1). GTDB lineage: Bacteria > Planctomycetota > Phycisphaerae > Sedimentisphaerales > Anaerobacaceae > NIOZ-UU13. The sequence continues at coordinate 1,381 of JAUWBX010000198.1, read as the reverse complement.
AAGTCCACACGGGCCAAACCGCTGCGTGAAGTATCGCTGTAGTAGAAAGTTTTTGTACTAACCAGACCGGCACCGGCTTTAGACAAAGCACCTCTTGAAGTAAGAGGAAAACAACTTATAGAATAACCCGCCGGGGTAGGACTGCTCTCATAGAAATACTCGCCATCGGCATCACGCACCGGTGACATGACATTGCCTAACCTGCGACCGACATCAACCCCCAACACACACCCCAAAAGATTTGGGTCATAGGCCGGTTCAAATGTTTTGGATACATCACCTTTATGATAATTCAGTGTTTTGCCAAAACCGGTAACCCGGCTGTGCCTGAGAGGCTCAATGCCCATAATCTCAAGACCTTCGTTTCGTTCCGAACCTTTGCGATTTATCAGTGCATAGCTTTTTATCACAGGCGAAACGCCTTCGACAAAATCCTTCTGTTCTTCCAGTATATTTACAAATTCTTCATAATACGCAAAGCCAACTAATGATTCGGTCCCGACAACACAATCTCCCACAAAGTCGTGGTTCTTCTGCTTAAAATCGCCCACCAGACCCGTCATTACCGTCATCACTACTACGACGATAAAAACGCAAAGCGCAACTGCAAGCACAGCAAAATGCGTTATGCGTCTTTTTAAAAAATACCTGAATGCCAGAACAATCTTGTACATAAATTAAAATTCGAATATCTAAATCCAAATTAGAAAGTGCCTAAAGTGCCTAAAGTGAGCTAAAGTTATAAAACATTCAATAACTTTAGGCGCTTTTCACTATTCTTTATTCCCTGCATACCTACTCATATCTTAGAATCTCAACCGGTTTCGTTCTCGCTGCGACAATTGCCGGTATTAACGTCCCAATAGCAGCGGCCATAATTGCCAACAACACAAAAATCAAAGCCCAGAACCAATCAACCTCATTGGGTATCTTACTAAACATATACACACTGCTTTTCCACAGCTTCAATCCAAAGATTACCCTTATCCACTCCTCAATCGTATTGATGTCCTTTGTAATAACGTACCCTAAAATAACTCCAATGCCTGAACCGACTACTCCGATGCAAGCACCAAATCCGATAAAAATCCAGGCCACAGAGCCACCTGTTGCTCCGTAACTTTTTATTATCGCAATATCCTTCTGCTTCAGCCTGACTATCATATAAAATATGCAGAATATCAGCAGAACAACACCAAGGCTCACAACACCAATTATCAATAACAAAATATCCATTTGCTTTCGATAGGCAGCAACATATCGACTTTGCAACTCTTTGGCTGTTTTGATATCCGTATATCTCATAAGGTACAGGTCCCCTCCCAATTGCTCTTCGACAAAATTCCGCCATACCCCACGAATAACCGCCAAAGCAACATCA
>JAUWBX010000030.1 GCA_030609625.1 Phycisphaerae bacterium | reverse complement strand
ATAAAATGACGAAGCAATGATTTGCCATAATTGCGGTGCAAAATTAGAGAAGTTAATTAGTACCTGTTGCGGAAACAACATTTGTCATTCCCGCGCAGGCGGGAATCCAGTTTTTTCGTCCTGGATCCCTGCTTTCGCAGGGATGACATTGCCGGTTTTCGCTTTCCGCAACAGGTACTAATTACCAGTTTGCCGTTCAAGGTTAATCGTGAATGTATTGTTATTATCAAGGGATTACCCGTTCTGCAATGTCAGAATTGTAACGAATACGTGATTGAAGACGCGGTTATGGAAAAGGTTGATGGCATCTTGAGTAACATCGACAGAACCACAGAACTCGAAGTCCTTAGTTACGCTGTTTAAAAAATACTTGACCACTTCGGCCTCTAACTCGACTAAATCCAGGGCAAAAAAACGAAGATGTTTAACAAAAACTGTGAGTATTAAAAAAAAAGGATACTTCTTATGTCTGATACTTATGACTGCATTATAGTTGGTGCTGGGCCGGCAGGGTTGGGGGCGGCACTTTACACAGCCCGCGATAGGATGAAAACCTTGATACTTGAGAAGTTCATGCCCGGCGGACAAATCATCAACACCGACAGAATCGAAAATTACCCCGGCATAGAACGTATCGACGGCACGGGTCTAATCATGCAAATGCAAAAACAGGTGGAAAGCTTTGGCGCCGAGATAAAGACCGGCTGCGAAGTATCCGGCTTGGAAAAACTACAGGACGGCAATATTGCTGTCTATTGCGACGAAGACAAATACATCGCAAGAACTGTCATTTTAGCGCTGGGCAGTGACTATCGTAAACTCGGCGTCCCCGGCGAAGACGAATTCCGCAATGCCAGCGCAGGCGTCAGCTACTGCGGGACCTGCGATGCACCGTTCTATAAGGGTAAAGAGGTCGTTGCTGTCGGCGGAGGCAATACCGCAGTCGAAGAAACCCTGCACCTGACCAAATTCGCACAAAAAGTAACAATGCTCCACCGCAGGGATGAATTCAGGGCAGCCAAAGTCCTGGTCGAGGAGCTGCTGGAAAAGGCCAACGAGCCGAATTCAAATCTGATTATCAAATACAGCACCGTAGCGACCGCCATCGGAGGGCAAGGCAAAGTCCAGTCGGCCAAGCTCAAAAACGTTAAAACCGGCCAGGAAGAAGACTATCCCTGCGATGGCGTATTCATCTTCATCGGCATGGTACCGAATACCGGCTTTCTAAAAGGCTTTGTGGAACTGACCGACAATGGATTTATCAAGTGCGACTGCGCATATCTTCGTTCAAGTGTGCCGGGCGTCTTCGTGGCCGGTGATTGCAGAATCGGAGCGGCTATGCAATTGGTCACAGCCGTCGGTGACGGCGTCGTCGCCGCTATGATGCTCAAGCAGTATTTCAGAGACCCGGCCTGGTGGAACGAGCCGGTCAGCGACCTGCTCCAGCCGGGCGGATGGTAAATCAACAAAAAAACTCGTAAATTACAAAGCCGACTACTGTGCACAACATAAAAATAATTTTTGTTGACGCCGGCGAATAGTTCAGGTATTATGATGACCAAATGACCCGGCAATATAGCCGGGAAGTGGTTTTCTGCGAAATCTTGGCTGAAAGGACAAAGTAATGGCTGGAAATGTAACTGAGCTAACTGATGCCGCTTTTGACGAGACTATTCACAATTCTGATGTGCCGGTGCTGGTTGATTTCTGGGCACCCTGGTGTGGACCCTGCAAGATGATAGCTCCTATCTTAAAAGAAATCGCAGATGAGTACGGGGACAAGGCCAAAATCTGCAGGCTCGACGTCGATGACGCTCGCGACAGTGCTATGGAGTTCGGCATAAGCGCGATACCGACCCTCATTCTATTCAAGGACAGCCAGGTGCAAAAAAAATGGGTCGGCTTAACCGGTAAAAAAGACCTCGCCACCGCAATCGACGAGCTGCTCTAAAAAAACACAACTTGCATTTATTCGTATCATGGCAGAGATTTTCTACAAGTCAATGAATAGAAGAGCTTTCATTAAAACCGGTTTAGCCGCTGTCGGAACCCTCGTTACTATCGGTACCGGTTGTAGCCCCGGCTTAAGGAAAAGTGAACAAAAGCCTGCTCGATGGGCACTCTTGGCTGACACACATATACCAGCGGATGTTAACAACAATTATCGAGGATTCTTTCCCTATCAAAATTTACAAAAAGTCATTCCCGATATTATCTCTGCTTCACCGGATGGCGTGGTTATTGCCGGCGACTTAGCTCGCCTGACGGGCCAATTGGGCGATTACGCCAATCTTAAGGAACTGTTAATTCCGATTGCCGAAAAAAGGCCGGTCTTTATGGCACTTGGTAATCATGATAACCGAGAAAACTTTGTTAAGGTTTTTGATGAAGTTCCCGGAGATAAACAACCCGTCGAAGGTAAGCACATTGTAGTTGTTAACAGACCACCTACCCGTTTGATTATTTTGGATTCACTTTTCTACGTTAATAAAGTGCCGGGTTTATTAGGAAAAGCCCAAAGGCAGTGGCTGGAAGACTATTTGAAAGAATGCGACGACACGCCAACAATTCTTTGCTTTCACCATACTTTGGAAGATGGTGACGGGGACCTGCTGGATGTGCCGCGGCTTTTTTCTACTATTAAGCCGATTCGCAAAGTTAAGGCTATTGTTTATGGCCACTCTCACGAATATAAATTCTCTGAATTCGAAGGGATTCATCTTATCAATCTCCCTGCAGTGGGATATAACTTCAGCGACGCCGAGCCGGTCGGCTGGGTCCAAGCGAATCTGACTGCCAAAGGTGGTGATTTTACACTCCACGCTATCGCTGGGAACAAAGACAAGGACGGAAGTGTTAAAAAACTGGCCTGGCGGATGTAAGAACTTGAAAAATAGTCCTTGTAGTCCTCAGCCCTCTTGGGTTATATAAACACCAGGTGATACAACAAATCAGGAAGGTAAAGACCGGGATAAACTCTAAATGCAATTTTCTGCACGGATGCAAATAAATCAGGAACGCAACAAAACGCGTCTTGCACCTATCGGGCGTGAATCTAAACTCGATAGCTATTGTAAAAAACAATGGGTAATCCGGCCCCCGGACGACCGCTCTGCACAATTAGCCAAATCGCTGAAGGTTTCACCTCTTTTAGCACAGGTCTTAATCAATCGCGGATTAACCGATGCCCAAAGCGCTTCTGTTTTCTTAAGGCCCAAACTGACGCAGCTTATCGACCCTGCCGAAATGCCGGGAATGGAACCGGCGGTTCAACGAATAAAACAGGCCATTGCAAACAAGGAAAAAATCACCGTTTATGGCGACTACGACGTGGACGGCATTACAGGCGTTGCAATTCTCTGGCAGCTTCTAACGCTGCTTGGTGCCGACGTCGATTATTATATCCCTCACCGCATCGACGAAGGCTACGGCCTGAACGCCAAAGCTATCCGGACACTGGCAAAATCCGGCAGCAAACTTCTGGTTACTGTCGATTGCGGCGTTACGGCATTTAGCTCGGCCGAACTCACTGGACAATTAGGCCTTGATTTGATAATAACCGACCATCACCAGCCTGACCCCGAGTTTCCTAAAGCCGTCGCAATTGTGCATCCTGCCCTAAAAAAATCCTATCCGAACCAGGATTCAGCCGGCGCTATGGTCGCATTTAAGTTAGCCTGGGCCATTGCCAACGAATTCAATTCGGGCCGAAGGCTTGAGCCGAGGTTACGTGAATTTATGCTCAACGCAACGACTCTGGCGGCAATGGGAACCATCGCTGATATTGTTGACCTCAGAGGTGAAAACAGGGTGCTGACGAGCTTCGGACTAAAGGCACTGCCGGAGTGCAAACTTTCCGGCATACAGGCCCTGATTGAATCGGCCGGACTGACAGGGCATCGCCTCGATAGTTTCCACATCGGCTTTCGCCTTGCGCCAATGCTCAACGCGGCAGGGCGGATGGGACACGCCCGATTAGCGGTGGAGCTGCTGACATCCGAGAAGCTGATTCGCTCGATGCAAATAGCCGAATATCTAAAAGAGCAAAACAAACAGCGCCAGCAATATGAGCGAAAGATATTTAAGCAGGCCTGTGAAATGATAATTGAGCGAAACCTCCACCACCCCGACCGAAAAAGCATCGTCCTGGCGAACGAAAACTGGCACACCGGCGTAATAGGCATTGTCGCATCGAGAATAGTGGACAAATTCTATCGCCCGACGATTATGATTAACGCAGGAGCCGCCGAAAACAGCATCGCTCAGGGTTCCGCCCGTTCAATCCACGGTTTTTGTTTGCTCAGCGCAATCAGGGCCTGCTCGCAGCACTTAGTCAGCTTCGGCGGCCACAAAATGGCCGCTGGCATAACTATCGAAACCGAAAAAATAGAACGGTTCGCGGCAGAATTCGAAACCTACGCAAAACAAAACCTGAATGAAAATGACGTGTCCGCTAAACTTGACATTGACGCGGCGGTTCCATTAGCTGAGTTTCGAACTGAGATGGTTAGCGAGCTGCAAATGCTCGGCCCCTTTGGTGAAGGTAATTCCAAACCAATTTTCGCTACGAAAGGAGTCCGCCTGGCCTCTCCGCCAAGAAGAGTCGGCTCTGGACGTGAGCATCTTCAAATTGCGATAACCGACAGCACCGCCGCGGTGCGCTGCATCGGATTTAGGTTCGGAAAACTGGAAAAGAAGCTGCTCGAGCACGAATTCTTCAACGTCGCCTATAAACCGCAGCTTAATACCTACAATGGAAACACAAACGTCGAATTCGTCCTCACCGACATCCAGTTCGAATAAGAAACTATCTCAAAACACAATTTGTCATTCTAAGCGCAGCGAAGAATCTCTTGTTTCTGCAAGCCGGACCCTTCGCTTCGCTCAGGGTGACAGTTTTGAGATAGTTCTAAGCGTGTCCGTCATCTGTTATCTTTTGTTCACTATCACCTTGTCAATCTTGAACAGCCCCATCGTATTGAGTAAATTGAGAAAATCCTCAGGATTTCCACTGCCTGCTGCCAGTGTGATATGTCCTGCATCATAACCGCCCCTGCCGGTATCCCTGAAGGCCGCATCCAATCCGATCCATTTGTCCCCGACATACGCCTGTGTCCAGGCGTGACCCCCGAATCCGCTTTTAAAATCACCCCATTGAGACACATACGCTAAGCCGGTAACAACCTGGGCAGGAATCCCGACAGCCCGGCACAGCGCCGCAGCCAAAACGGCGTGTTCGCTGCAGTCGCCCTGTCTGCTTAAGGCGACCTCAGCCGCCGAGGCATAGCCGACCGACAGGTTTTTTTCCTCTATGTAATCCGCCACGAACGCCTCAATCCTGCGGGCCGCTTCGGCTGCGTCACTGCTATCGCCGACCGCCCGCCGGGCAAGGTCGATTATCACTTTTTGGCCGCTCTCGACATATCTTGTCGGCTCAAGGGCCTCGAGTGCCGCCGGGTCGGTGCCTTTGTAAGGAAACCTCACCCCGGTCGGTGCAGCAACAGGCTCGACCGTCAGGATTATTGTGCCGCCACTGAGCTGTTTAACCTTTTGATTATCATCGGATGGAATCTTCAAATCGACCTCATCTGTCACAGGACTCAAGTGATAAGTAATCGACCGGGCTGAACCGACATCACTCAACGGCTCCGGGCTGGCCATAAACATCTTGTCCACCACTTCAAGCACATCGATTTGGCCGAGCGCGAATTCTCTCGTGCAGGCAAGTTGCTCAATAGTCATCCCCATCACAGGTGTAATGCTTTTTTGAAGCCGAAACTTATCATCATAATATTCGGTGCTTATGAGTGTTCCCATCTGCTCTGAGCTTATGTTGCTCTGGACTTCAGTCAACGCGACCACACGGCCAAGCAGGTCAACGTTTTGTTTTGAGCCCACCTTTACCTCGACATCAACAACCTGCATCATACTTGGGTCAAAAAACTTTGCGGTGTATGTGGTACCCTCTGCAAGGCCATGTTTCAAATGAAGCAGGCGCATCCCCTCGGACATTACCGCGCCGCTGGGCCAGTCGAATTCTACCTGCTGCTGGCCGGTCTTTACTGTTACTTTGCCTTGCTCATCAACCGTTCCTATCGTTTTCGTCACCATCATTCCCAATGCCTGTTCGAGCTCGAAGCCGAGTGGCTTACCATCAATGGTTTCGATAGTCATTGCTTTGGTCTTGACGCTAACCGATACTCCTACTCGGCTCAAGGTAATCTTAAGCTCCACAGAGGTGGTAACTTTATTACCGGCAACGGCACGGTCTTGGATAGCGTAGCCGACCTTTTTGCCCTCCATGAAAACGGCAAAGTACTCCATTTCCTCCGGCTGGGCCTGTTCGGACCCGGCCTTGACCGATACGGGTTCTTCTGCCTGCCATGCAGGTTCGACCATTTTCGGCTCTTCTGTTGCAGCTTTATCTAAGGCAGCTTGTTCAGCCGTAGGTTGCTCCAATACTTCTTCCTGCTGTATAGACTCCTCCTGTGGCGCCGGCGTTTTTTTGCGGCAGCCCATTGCGGTGACAGCCACCAACACCAAACAAATCCCTAAAATAAACTTGGCTTTCATAATCAAATTCCCCTTCTCAAATATGTGCAGAAATCTTAATCAGACATTTCTCTAACAAACGCCGACGATTCTATGGACTTTTGAATATTAAATGGAACGTTACTATACAAACAAGAACAGAGGTGTCATTCCCGCGAAAGCGGGAATCCAGCCATCTCATCAGTGTTTCCTGGACTCCTGCTTATGCAGGAGTGACAATACGTTTGTTCCATTGTATATTCAAACATCAATAATACTCCTGGTGTTTGCTGAAGTTCACCCCGTTAGAGACTTTTTCAGCCGGGCCTCTAACGGGGTTCAACGCCAGATTATAATCCTAAAAGGAAATTTCACACTAAAATAATTCCGACATAGTCACAAATAATCCAGCAAGGGCTCTAAGCTACTATTATAAAGTTTTTAGACAATCACTTCCCTGTCATTCCCGCGAAAGCGGGAATCCAGGAATGAAAAGGTCTTAAGTGAAGCCTCAATCAAAGTTATTGTCGAAAAACTTATTCAAGGTAACATATATACAACCGGAAACCGCATTTTTGTTACAGCGGTAAGAACGCTACGGTTGAATTACCTGTGCTTTTGGCTACAATAAACAGAAAATCTTCTGCACAAGATTATGAATTTTGATGAGTTGCTAAACCTGGTTTCCTCGGACAACGCTCCAAATATTTGTGTCGATTCGCGTGCCATCGGGGACGGTGATATCTTCGTGGCCGTTAAAGGTACTGTTTACGACGGCCACGACTTCATCGACCAGGCCCTTGCCAACAGCGCCAAATATATCGTGTGCCAAAAAGACAAATCGAGTATCGAGCATCGAGCATCGAGTATCGAGACCATAGTTGTTGACGATTCCACAGAAGCGGCAGCGCTCCTGGCACAGGCAGGCAGGGGCAATCCGGCTTCGCAATTAACGAACCTCGCTGTTACCGGAACAAACGGCAAGACTACCGTTGCCTATCTGGTACGCTCCTGTATCCAAAAGGCAGGCCAAAAGTGTGGCCTTATCGGCACCGTCATTTACGATACCTGCTCAGGGGATAGCAGACAAGCATTTTTGACAACACCAGATTGCCTGACTATTGCCGCAGGGCAGCATGAAATGTTAAAAAACGGCGCGAAGTATATGGTCATCGAGGCCAGCAGCCACGCCCTTTCTCAAAACCGTCTGGCGGGTATTGACTTCAAAGCCGCCGCTTTCACTAACCTCGCCGGCGACCATCTGGACTATCATAAAACCAAAGAAGATTATTTAGCTGCCAAGACCAGACTTTTTTCTACCCTTTTGCCGGATGCTGTGGCGGTGTTGAATAAACAATCGCCGCAGGCCGAGCTTATCGCTAAGCAAACCCAAGCCAATATCTTATGGTATGCCATTGACGAGCCGGCGGATATAAGCGCCCATATCGAATCGATGGATATGAGCGGAACGGTTTTCACCCTAAAATACACCCACCAATCGTCAATCGTAAGGACTCCCTTGCTTGGCCGATATAACGTCAGCAATTCTTTAGCAGCGGCAGGCCTGTGCCTTGCAGCCGGCTTCGATTTTAAAACGATAGCAGCCGGTTTATCAGCTTTGCAAACAATACCAGGCCGATTAGAAAAAATCGATGGTGATGACTTTTCCATAATTATTGATTACGCTCACACCGACGATGCCTTAAAAAATGTTCTCTCGACACTAAAACCTCTGTGCAAGGGTAACTTACGGGTCGTTTTCGGTTGCGGCGGAGACAGAGACAGAACCAAACGCCCGCGCATGGCTAAGGTCGCTGAACAATTAGCTGATTTTATAATCGTTACCAGCGACAACCCCCGAACCGAAAAACCCGAAGACATCATAGATGAAATTGTCGCCGGCTTCGCTTCTCGATTTTCTTTTTCTACGAGTATCGAGAATTCAGCATCCAGCATCGAGATTATAATTGAGCCGGACAGAAAAAAGGCCATCGCGTTGGCAATAGAATCCGCCGAAAAGGACGATATCGTGCTCATAGCAGGCAAAGGCCACGAAACATACCAGATAATCGGAAAACAAAAATTCGATTTCAGTGACAAGGCAGTAGCCCAGAAATGCCTAAAGGAACGAACCAGAAATAGAGAATCAGACGCTGATTAGCATTCCGCCCACTCGTATCTTAATCCACAGTCCATTTATATACTAATCTCAAACTGCAGAATTTCGCAGCTTCTCTAAGCTTAGGCGGGCACTTCCAAATAGGTTGAGAAGCTGTGTGGTTGTGGAATTTCCAGCTCTTCATGGTTCATTCCTTCCAGATGAAAAGCGACGGCGTCTTTCATATTTTTCTCTACTTCTTCCTTGCTGGAGCCAGCGGCAATACATCCCGGTAAATCGGGAGAAAAAGCTGAATAACCGGTTTTTGTTTCTTCTATTATAACCAAGTATTTCATCAGCTTGCTTGTTTGACTATGCATAAGCCAACTTTTTCACTTCTTTTTCTATACGATGTGAAAGCTTGTCGGTCTCTACATCCAAATCATAATCCATCTGAAGACCCAGCCAAAACTGGGGCGAATTGCCAAAATGACGAGCTAAACGAAGTGCCGTGTCTGCCGTTATGCTCCTTTTGCCATGAACGATTTCATTTATTCTCCGAGGGGACACCCCTAAACATTGGCCAAGCTGATTTTGGCTTATGTTCAGAGGCTTTAAGAATTCTTCGAAAAGCACCTCGCCGGGATGTAAAGGAGGAATCTTGCTCTTTCCCATTTTTTTCACCTCAATGATAATCTGTAATTTCTACCTCTAAGGCATTATTATCTATCCACTTAAAACAAACTCGCCATTGGTCATTAATCCGAATGCTATATTGTCCTTTTCTTTGACCGATTAACTTTTCCAGCCTGTTAGCCGGTGGGACTTTCAAATCAATTAGCGTTTTACTCCTATCAATCATGCGTAGTTTTCTGAAAGCTACTTTTTGAATATTACGAGGCAGCTTCTTAGAGTATTCACGGCAGAAGATTTTCTCTGTTTCTTTACATTTAAAGGTTTTAATCATAAACCAAATAAATTATATAACGTATAACGTTATAAGTCAAGGCTTAATTTCAAAATATCTTTATTTTTTTTACGAAACTCAAGAATCCCTCAAAATCGCATGTTCCTGTGTTTTTGAACAAATACAGCGAGTTTCCGAAACATATTATACAGGTTCTACCGTAGTTTTTTACGACTCCTGCGCAAATGCTCGCGTGGCTTCTTCCGGAATCTCGATGGGAAGGAAAATATCTACAGGATAAAGGTAATCTTCCCCTGATTCATCAATAACCCGGATTTGCCCATGAGCTTCAGCTCGAGTGTCCGGAACACACTGATATATCTTACGTGCTTCCAATGAGACTGGATATTTCTCGTTGCTAATGCACAGAACATAATATTGTGTATTCGATTTTGTGCTCATAATAATCTCACCGATGAGCTCAAAATCCTTGACCATTTATAAAATTATAGCATAATTTCGTTGTATCGACAAGTATTTGTCTTATCGGAATTACTGAGTAAATTGTTGAAAAAAGCAAAATGGAGAAGTTTTCGATAGCAGACTTGGCTGGCATTGTTAAAGCTTGCACCGACACGTCGGAACAAGCAACACGCGATAC
>JAUWBX010000413.1 GCA_030609625.1 Phycisphaerae bacterium | reverse complement strand
TGTTGGCTCGGCTCTTGCCAGAAACCCCTTTCCGCTTATCATACCCTGTCACCGTGTAATAAAATCTACCGGCTATTTGGGAAATTTCGGGGGTGGATCGGAAATGAAGAGATTTCTTCTGCAGATTGAAGGTGTGCCGTCAAATACCAGGGGAAAAATCGGTCCCGAAAAATTCCTGGAACATCCACAGACTAAAAAAGAAATCAAAAGATTTGAAGAATTTTCAGGTTATACATATGCAGGTCCCAAATGAGCCTTTAGAGACCTTTGCGATATACCCCCATTCTGGATAGCCATGGAAATATGTAACTCTTAAAAATTTGACATCAAGGCTACTAACTGATAATATTATAATTATTTTAAAAAACTGCATCAAGCCTGAGATAAAAACGAGTATTATGGTATTTCACGAATGGAGGGGTAATTGGATACTAACATACTATTTGACACAAAAGGGATTGCGATAACTCCTGATAAAATAAATAAGAAAATTAAAGAATTTGGGGAAAGCTATAATAATACAGTGCAAAAGATAATCGAAGATTCAGAAACATTAGATAAAAGTGGAGAGGTGTTTATAAAATGTGCTGCTCGTATATTATCGAATTTCAAAATGACCCGAAACGGGCCTTTCAAGGGTGTAAAAATAGCCAAAAATGGTAATGTGATTGGCAAAAAGATATTAGTTAACTGCTGGGAGGAAATTGGAAACAATTTAATAAAAATAAGAAAATCAGTAGTTAAAAGCGGGTACCCGAGGGGTAGGTTCCTTTTGCAATTGAATCAAACTGAACGGGAAAAATTAATATCAGAAATATGGTTGATTTCAAAAAGGCTTTTACCATTCACTATGGGCAAAACATCTTACGGCCTTGTTGGAGCGAGTAAAATCCTTTTTTCGGTACTACCTGAAATTGTTTTGCCAGTGGACAACCAAGAATGGTTGAATGTATTTAAAACAGTCGATATCGGAGATGTGATCAATCGGATGGTATGTGATATTCAAAAGTGGGAAAAAAAGACCAAGAAGAAGTTCAATGAATTAGATTCTTCAAAAAAATTAACTACACTCCCATCTGTATATAATGTTATGGCAATGAACGCTAAGCCAAAAAGTTAATAAAAGGTCGCAAAAACAATGAGATAGGCCAACAAAGGAGATGGATTGAGAAAAGCTGGCAAAAAGATTTGCTTGCAAAGCTCTAAAAGGGCGTGGCGCAATGAGCGGCATAAAAATCATATATGCATATTATGAAAAAGAAGATGTTATTGAGTTTATAGAAATTTATTTTAAAGGCGATAAAACAAACGAGGACAAAAAACGAATTATAAAGAAATATGACGGGATAAGTGCGCTAATCAAGATTTAACACCGAGTTCTTCAAGGAAAATATGGACAATAACCTGAACAGCCTGCTTCAAAAAGCCACCATCAGTTTGGCTGCATATCTCGAAAAGGTTCTGCCGTCCCTTTTCGACGATTGGTGGAATGAGACGGTCATCAACATCCTCTCATTTCAACAGCGACGGCTGGTCAAAGAACGGGGAATCAATTCCTTGACTTCCTTGGACCTTGCTGCGCTGCTTCGTGTGCTTGACCAGAACTGGTATCAAATTTCGACAAAACTGAACCTGACGTCGGAGGCTCGTCATTTCGTCAAGGAGATGCAGACAGTTCGCAATCGGTGGGCGCACGCGGGCAGTGAGGGATTTCCGGTCGATGACGTATACCGTGACCTGGATACCCTGCAACGTTTTGCCACGGTCATTGAGGTGGATAAAGGTCTGCTTCAAGAAGTACGCGCGATAAAGACCTCCCTACTTGCCAAAAACATGCCTGTCCCCGTTCAAGGCGAAACGGTCGAGGGAAAAGCCTCTCAGGACACAGGTGAGAGTAGCACTGAATTTGAACCCGGACAAATCATTGCTCTTAAATCCAATCCTGCCATCCGTGGGGCTGTTGTTTCGGTGATACCCGGCAAGCCGGAGAACCGCTTCATGGTTTTCGTGGAGGGCGAGACGCAGACATACTATGCATCGCAACTAAAAGCTGAAGACCGGCAGGAAGCCGAATCTCGGTTCTTGCCCTGCGAGGCGTTTCATTCCTACCTCACCGCTCTGCAAATTCGATATCCAGGACTCTCCACGCTCTATTCCTTGAATGCCGCACGAGTTGATTTTATCCCATATCAGTTCAGGCCCGTCTTGCGATTTATCCGATCAGACCGCCCTCGATTGCTGGTTGCCGATGGTGTGGGCGTCGGCAAGACTATCGAGGCGGGTCTGATTCTCCGAGAATTGCAGGCAAGGCGCGACATACGCTCAATCCTTATCATATGCCCTCGCCCACTTGTTACCGAGCGTAAGTGGCAGATTGAGATGAAGCGGTTTGAAGAACGCTTTATTCATCTCGACGGTGGCACACTAAGGTACTGCATCAACGAAATGGATTTGGAAGGAATCTGGCCTGAGCAGCATCAGCGAGTGATCATCCCATATTCCTTATTCGACGAAGTCCTTCTCTATGGCTCGGGCTCGGACGGCAAGCGAAAGCGCAAAAAGGGTTTGTTGGATTTGGACCCACCCCCTCGCTTCGATCTGGTCATCGTAGACGAGGCGCACCATATCCGGAATCAGGATACGTTCAGCCACAAGGCCGTGCGGTTTTTCTGTGACCATGCGGAAGCAGTGGTCTTTCTGACGGCAACGCCGATCCAACTTGGCAGCCATGACCTCTTTGTCTTACTGAACACACTCCGTCCTGACCTCATTATTGACCAAGAGAGCTTCGAACACATGGCGGAGCCGAATCCGTTCATTAACCGGGCGGTTGCCTTGGCGCGTGCACAGGAACCGGAATGGACTACTCAGGCTACTGAGGCTCTCGATCAGGCTGCTGGAACACCTTGGGGGCAATCGATTCTCAGACACAATCCTGAATTCAACCGGATACATACACTGATTGCGGAAGGCAAGATCGGATTGGAAGAGCGTGTGCAGCTGATTACTGATCTCGAGGCGTTGCATACCTTCTCCGGGATAATCAACCGAACGCGACGCCGTGATATCGGGGAGTTCACGATCCGAAAACCGGAAACCGTGGTCGTTGAATTTACCCCGACCCAAAAAGAGCTTCATGATGAGCTGCTTCAAGTCCAGGCAGAGATATTCAGCAGACTTCATGGGGATGCCAACGTCAAGTTTATGATGACAACAATTAGACGTCAGGCTGCGAGCTGCCTTTTCGGCCTCGCCCCCTTCCTCGAGGAAATCCTCAACCGACATCTTGACGAATTATCATGGGAGGAG
>JAUWBX010000108.1 GCA_030609625.1 Phycisphaerae bacterium | reverse complement strand
TCCTTTCAATTGTATGCGGCTCTGTTGCCGCGAGGTAATAACCCGCGATTATCGGTGGCTACGCACCACCTTGTCGCATAAGCTTTATCGGCTTATGACGACGTTTACAATCACGGGGGCCGGTCGTTCCATATTTTCTACCAATTTCAAGAGATTGCCATACCCGCCTTCGCGGGCACAAGCTCTGCGGGGGCCTGGCAATAACGTTTTTTGGAGCTTTTCTACAGAGCACTCCTGCCCCCTTTTACCCCCGCCTCGTCTAACAGGTAAACATGACCACGACATACAGAACAGCCCAAGCACTTATCTTCACCGAGGGGCATCATATGCCAAAGAGGCATCCCTAAAGGGTTTTTCTGCGTCATAAAGATTCAATCTGCCCTTGATGCGTTGGGTAAGGGCGGTGTCTCCCGCCGACTGGGCTGCACGTATTGCCTTGCGGGCTGTTTCTCTTGCCTCTGGAAATCTGCCTGCGGCGGCGTAGGCCACGGCCAGAGTATCAACTACTTCGGGAATAGCATAATCTGTCATCTCACAAGCCCGCAGAGCCCTTTCCAGAGCCTGCTCAGGATTGCGGAGTCCCTCGATATCGCATGCTGCCTGGATCCACGCCAGGGCATTTAACACAATCACAGAGTCGTCCCGAAGCTCGAGTATTCGCAGATAGTGCTCGTAGGCCAGTCGAATCTGTCGCCTCTCGAGTAGCTTCTCTGCGAGACTGATTGCAGCGTCCACATAGGACGGGTCATTCATCAATACGGCTGTGGCGTATTTGTCTGGCTCGCGAAACTCGCCCAGTTCGTAGAAACACAGTGCCACCTTGTAGTAGGCCTCCACGTAGTCGGGTCTTAGCTCCAGCGCCTTGGCGTAACCGAGCACGGCTTTGTCAAATTGACCTTGAGCCTCATAAGCTGCGCCCAGTCCCTCGTACGAATAGACGTGATGCGGCTTTAGCTCGATCACTTTTTCGAAGTTGCTAACCGCCTCAGCATAGTTGCCCTGCTTTATTGCTATCTTCGCCAAGTTGAAATACGGCCTATAAAACGACGGACGTTCTGAAGCCAACTGTCTGCACTGACTCTCAGCGAGGTCGTATCGCTTTTGGTAGATGAGAAAGCCAACCCGCATCGTGCGAACATGGTACTCGATAAGGTCTTTCGGGTCTTCGTCGCCCCTGTCAAAACTGAGATCGTCGTTCACGGTACCGCCAACATAGCCGAGGCTTTCCAGGCGCTCACGTGTCTGGTTGTCCAAGCGCTCCTTGCCATGTCCCTTGCCTCGAGTCGTTTCCTGCAGTATCTGGCGCAGCCTTTCCTCCATTGTTCGCGATCGACCCGTCTGTTCGACCACAATATTGTTCAACTCATCCGGGTCCTCGATGAGATCATACAGTTCAGACCTTGTCGTCTTAATGTATTTGTACCTGTCTGTGACAACACCCAGCAGCGAGTTGGCATTGTACTTTGTCGGTTCAAGGCTCTGACAAAAAAGGTGCCTGTCGGAGGGCGGCAACCAATCACTGCGAAAACATGGTGAAAGATCATGTCCCTGGACTGGAGTCGATAACTCAATACCGAGCACGGAACACACTGTGGGTACAATATCCACCAGCCCGACCGTGCTTGTTATTCTCCTGTGTTTTGACAACTGGGGAAGCTTGAAAATCAGAGGCACTCTGATCGCCGGTTGATAGAGGAAGTAGCCATGAAATCCTTCTCCATGTTGGCCTAACATTTCTCCGTGGTCAGACGTGATGATGATCATTGTCGAATCATACAGCCCCAGTTGTCTAAGCTCGTCAACGACTTGTCCGATGCAGTGGTCGGTGTATGCGATTTCACCGGCGTAGCCGTCGAACAACGCCTGTTCGAATCTTATGGTCACATTCTCCGGCGGCGGCACATTCCTGAACTTCGATGCGAATGGTTCAGGTGGGTCATAAGTAAAATGCGGGTCATAGTAATGCAGAAAGACGAAGTTCTTTTCATCTTTGTGCCTGCGCAGCCATTCTATGACATCATGGGTGGTTTTGCCACCGCTTTGCTGATTGATGCCCATGGCGTGGCTTGCCTCTTCAAAGTCATCGTCATAAAGGTCGAATCCTTGTCCAAGGCCAAATCGAGAATCCATAATAAAGGAGCTGACAAATCCGGCGGTCAAGTACCCTTTTTCCTTCAGCAGTTCCGCCAGAGTAACATTTCCTTCGCTCAGTTTGTAATCAGAGTTGTCGAACACCTCATGATAAGGGGGAATTGTACCTGTTAGCATCGTACAATGCGCCGGCAGCGTATAGGGTAGTGGCGAAATCGCGTGCTCGAAGACGATCCCCTCGCGGGCAATGGCATCGATGTTGGGAGTCGTATCAAGCGGATAGCCGTAGCACCCCAAGTGGTCGGCCCGACACGTGTCGATACTTATCAGGAGGACGTTGCGAATCTCGTGCGTCCGGGGAGCGAAAGAATGCCACATCACCGCACCGGCAATAAACAAAACTGCCAATGTAAGGACTATAAAAGAAATTGTTATACATATCCTGATTCTCATGAACAAACTCTCCTAAACGCCAGCCGTAGTCTTATCCCATGAAGCTAACTATAATTATCGGCACATTTCGCAGTTTTTTCAAGAAAATATGGGCTGACTGTCGGAATATGGTGGAGAATTCCTTTCAAAACAGGTCTGTGGCTGCCGGCAAGAATCCCTAACGGGCCCGGTCTTCAGCGACTTGCATGGAATTTCTCCACCTTTTCCTTAAGACAAGCGGGGTCTATGCTGAATCAGTCGGTATAGGCCCCGAATTGGTGCAAAATCGCTATGTCATTCCCGCCCCGCATCCCCGCATCACGGTGCGGGGTAAACTCTGTGCGGGGCGGAAATCCAATACTACTCTGCGAAGTAGCTCGCTACGTAGCACGAGTCAGCTTCGTATCAATGTTGTTACGGCTGCGGCCACAACTGCTCATCAAGCCACTGGTCCGCCGGAACAGCGCAGTCCTTGAAATCAATCGTGCTGATTCAGGTCTTACTCAATCAAGAACGGCGATGTTAGGATTCAACCGGCTTACTCAACTAAGGCAACGTAGAGACGCACATTATCCAAACCAATCCATGTATCACCAGAACTTGTATTGGTAAATTCAATACCGATTTGGTGACCAACTGATTCCGGAACATCGCTGGCTGAAAACGACAGTATATATTCCTGCATGTCATTAGCAAGCGTTACATCACTCGTCGCAGCCGGAACCCTGGTGCCGTTGTCATCATAATAGATAGCCATCTGTAAAGTAGTGGCGGCCCAGGTAATCGCTGCATCCACTTTCACCTCAAAAACGTCACCTTCCGTAATCGTATGGTCTGCCAACTGCCAAACCGATGGGTCACCACTCATTAAATAAGCGATCCAATCCCCATCAGTGGGCGCCGAGCCTGTTTCTACTCCTGAGTCAGCAGGCGGGCCATCGGTGTTCCAGCCGGGGACGTTGTCAAAGCCTAATTGCTTTTCTGTTCCGGGCAGCTCAAAGCTGAAATTTTCAACCGCTATCGGCTCCATCTTCGCAGGAGCCGACCGATACAGCCGAATATCGTCAAAGATGACCGTACCGGAACCACCAAATAATCCAATACGCTCAAAGCCGACACTTAACTCAGTAACATTGCTAAGGTCCACGCCGGTAAAATCTGCCAAGTTAATATCCCACGGATGCCACAGTGATTTCGTTATGTTACCAGCATCGCCACCATACAACACCTTAACGCCGTTGAGCTTCACATACATCTGCTCAAGAGCATTGTTCGGGTCACCATAGAACCATAGTGACAATGATTCAATACCATGCAGGGTCCAATTTTCGCCGATTGCCAGATTAGCAATATTTACTGCTGCCTCTGAATAGCCGGCAGTGCTGTTGTCATAGCTAAACGGTACCGACTGATCGCCGTCATGCACGGTATCCGTCTCCATAGAAGGCTGGTACGCTTCAACATAACCTATGGTCGAGCCATTTGTTGTCGGATTTAGATACCCGTCTATCCACATCGAATACACCAGATTGCTTCCCTCTTCCCCGACAGGAATGTCATTGTAGGACTCGAAATCCTCCATGACAAGGGAATCAGATGTCGTAAAGTTCCAGATATCGCCTTGCCACGTTGTTGGGGTCTCGGCGTCATTGACCTCATTAATCTTCCAGTAGTAAGTCGTGCCTAAATCAAGGGACAAGGGACCATAGCTGGTTTCGGTCACGGTGGTAACAGGGACATTACCATCAATCACAGTCTGCTCGTCAGAGCTTAAGTACACATCGTGCTTATCCGCTCCTCTTCCCGCTCTGAAGCCGAGGGTTATATCCACAGCGACATCTGTTGTGTCCGAATCCGGGCTTGGCTCTCTTGCAAGGACGGGTATATAGAAGAAGCGGACCTCACTGAGACCATATTGGTCCAGCATGCCTCCCCAGTTGCTGTTAGGTGTGAGCCTGACGTACTTTGCCGGCGCGCCGCCAAAATCAACCGTGGTATTGTGTGCATAATCGTCCGCTCCAGGCGCCCGGACAAACTCATGAGTAGTACCCAATGTCGTATATTCGGTGCCGTTGGTCGAATACTCGATAGTAACATCCTTGAACCCGAAACCGAGAAAAGACTCCATCATTCCATTAGAGTTCCATACCCACATCTCATACAGTTTGTAAACCTTGTCGAGCTCATATTCGATCCAGGCGTTCGGTTCATCGCCGCTAAGCCACATACCCGCCGGTTCTACTGAGTGCAGGTCATCAGCATCCAGTCCCAAGCCGTTGATGGTATTTTCAGGGTCCATACCTTCCTGGCCAGTGCTGGAAGCTGTGGCCGTTATGTTCTCGCCGGCAATAGGATAAGCAATTGGCTCGGTCGTAAAGCTCCAGACATCCCCTTCAAAGACCGTGGAGTCGGGCGGGGCATTGACCTCATCGACGCGCCAGTAATAAGTCGTGTTGAAATCAAGGCGTTGGGGCGGAGTATAACTGTTGGCATCCTGTGTGACCCCGCCAATGCTGTCGTTGACGTCGTTGAAGCTCTCACTAAAATAGACTTTGTGCCCGTTTGTTGGGGCTGCAAATTTTCCGGGCGTCCAGCTAAGGACCGGCAGTCGGCGCACGTCGGTTTCTCCATCCGACGGGTCCGGGTCGAGTGCCTTTGCCCCCAGTTCGATAAATGAAGCATTGTCGATATCGACGTTTACAAAGCTCGTGGGCGTCCCAAAAATTACACTGAGCCCGTTGGCGCCCGGGGGCGCAACCTCTATCGTGCTAAAATAAGTCCATTCCTCGGTGAGGTCGAACCTATAATGAATCTTATCACTATTACCGCCAACGCCATCGCCGTCTATATCGACTAAATCGCCGCGGTCCCCCGTGTCGGGGCCTCCGACTGGGGCTGTGACACGCCACTCCCAAACAATGGTCCCGCCTTCCGGAATTAGACTCGGGGCACCATCGGCATCCGCATCTCGGAGCCACGCACTCATCTGATAAGTCTTCCCTTCTATTACGGGATGTTCCTGGAAGGCATAGCAGTAGCCCCACCAAGGTCCGTCCGGGGGCCAGAAACCGACCTCAATATAGCTGTTGCCGCTCTGTGCGGTGCCGTCCTCGATGACAGTCGCACCGTAGGCACTGCTCCACCACCAGCCTCCAGCACCGGAACCGGAGCCTGAACCCCAGGTTTTCCAGGAATCAGTGCCGACCTCGAAGTCAGGGTTGAGTAATATCTCCGCCTGGACAAATCCGGCCAGAGCCAGTACCATAACAAGAGAGATTGGATAAATGAGTTTGTTAGACATAATAGTCCTCCTCATACAAAGAGTTTGAATAATTGTCCTTCGGCCACACACCGAAGCGACTGACAGTGATTTTCACTTTCGGCACACTCTGCCTGTACCACGCAAGACAACTCAAGAAAGCTTATACTTATAAGCGTATCCTTCCTCCCGGAACCAGATACGAATGCTCGAGTAGCGAGTAGAAAGTGAAAGTCCGAAATAAACCGGAGAACTTCCACCTAATACAACACCACCAAGAACACACACAAAGTCCAATCTAACTTATACCATTTCAGTTACCTTCCTGTCAAGAAGAACTTCTCTCAAAATGTAACCGGTCAGTTATGGGTGGGTTCATTCTTTGTAGTGCTGCTCAGGCTACAACGGGCTGCAAGACCCTGTTTTTTTGCGCAAAAACCCCATTTTACTGCCTGTCAAATAGTTAGCGGGTGCAATGGTCAAGTGTGAAAGATTTTTCAAAAAATTTCCTCAAGGCTTCTCTCCTCACAATGAAAGTAAGAGGCAGGATGCAAAGGCCGCAGCAGTTTTCTTTACCACCAGAAACTGGGATTTGGATAGTCCTGACCCTGATAGGACCAACGGCGTTCCATTTCATTGAAATGCCGCCACTCTACGTGCCCGTCAACAAAAAGGACATTTCCTCCGGCAGGCCGTGCGCCTCTTCTCAGATGGTTCGTTCTGTCATAGACTTGCCAGCGTGACCAGCATCCGCCGGTTGCCTTGGTGAAGTCGGATGACCGTTCCCGCTCATTGCTGACGGTTACGTCGGCAATCAGCTCCACCGTTGCGGCAGACCTCTTCGTTGCAATGACAGACCTCACCCATTCGGTATGCCTGTTGTCCGGGCTCCAAGGCGGGATAGTTCTCCCTTGGACCGTATCAATAAACCAGAAGTATCCCATAATGCGATGATAGTTT
>JAUWBX010000105.1 GCA_030609625.1 Phycisphaerae bacterium | reverse complement strand
CTAAAAATTCACGACGTTTCATTTTCATTGCTGTTCGCTCCTTAAATAATTGTGCTGCCACGGTCATTCCCGCGAAAGCGGGAATCCAGGAAAAAACAAAAGTTCGGATTTCGTATTCGGGCTATACGAAGTCAGCCGAAGGCTCGAAGAGCCGTAGCCGTATAGCCCGTGTTATACGCTGTATGACGCAGGGGCACACTCAATACTTTTAAATATTTATACACTTTTAAAATCATTTGTATAATGTGTTGCAATTACTGCATTATCTTTCAATAAGCAAGGAACTCCATCAATAATTGGGTATACCAATAGCCCCTCTTTTGTAAAATACGAATTTCTCACTAATTCTAAAGGCGTTTTTGTGACGGGACAAATAAGGGGATTATGAACAACTTGATTATTTTCGAGATATTTTTCTATTACCATAAGACCTGTTGGATTTAAGGGATTTGAAAATGCGTCAAATAATCTATGCTCAATTACATTTAATCCAAGAGAAATAGCTGTATAGTATAAATTCTTAATATAACCATGTTTTTCCATTCTTTTTCTAGCTTCCAGACTTGCAAATTCGTATGCGGGTTCTAATAGGATTAAATATTTTTTGGTAACCCTCATCAGTTCTAATAAAGCCTCTTTTTCTCTTTCTCCACTAGGTTCTACTGAATGTGATGTATATACGATATCAATTGAATTGTCGGCTAAAGGAATATTAAAAAGATCTCCCATGAAAAGAAACGAATCTTTAATATCTCTTTTTTTCATATATTCGATTGCATATCTGACCCTAGACCAAACCAAATCAAAACCATATATTCTTTTTGGGTTGACTTTTAGTTTTGGGACGAGATTTGCTAAAGTTGTAGCTTCACCAACTCCGACCTCAAGAATAAAATCACATTTGATACAAGGTTTATTAATAACTTTTGCAATAGCTCCGGTATATTTTTCATTAAATTCAGGATTTTCTTTTACATTTTTAATATAACTTCCACTTTGGAAATCATAACTAATCATAATCATTTCATCTGTGTTATTTTTTGAAGTTTCATCATCTTTAAGATGCTGGATTATATTCTCTCCTCTTTCATAAATTTTTTTTATTGTATTTAGAGATTCTTTGGTCATAACATGCTCACCTCATTTATATTATAGTGAAATTAACTCATCCTTTTAAATATTCCTTTTGAGTGTGCCCCGAGTAATATTGCGTATAATGACAGAATATCTGAGTCCACCTGATAGTGCAAGAAATTTTCACCCAAAAGAAACACGATATTTTACGCTCAGCTTTTAAGCTCTGCCGATGCAAGAATTTTCCTGCAGGTGCAGTGATTTCCCAAGTGACATAACGCAAGTTTTTCCACAGGACACCTTGCGGTGGAAACGGCGAATTTGATTGTCCGCAGTTCTAAGGACTCCGCCGTAAGGCGTCCTGTGGACTTACGGAGGACACCTTGCGGTGGAAACGAATAATCGTTTATTTCCCCGTATCCGATTGTTATGTGTGGGGAAAATTTCTCGAAGCTCGATTTTTCAGGATAGTTCTTAATCCAGGCTAAAGTTGATTCGCCTGCCATTGGTGGAGAAAGCACCATATCCGCCGTTACATCGTAGCTAAAATATGGCGCCAGTTTTTGCATAACTTCTTCATGAAGTGATTGAAGTGCTTCTGTCTTTTCTATCTGAAAGACCGACACTTTTTCGCCTGCTGAATTCGTTCCGGTATGGATGCCAATAATGTTTAACTGCCCCAAAGAGCTTTGTTTTGCGGCTGCCTGCAGAATCTTCTCAATATCGGCAATGTCCCTTTCGTCAATACAACCCATAGCCAAAGAAATATGCGGCAGGCAGTTTTCTTTATCCAGAACAATTTTGTCGGCACATTGTTTCAGCAGCTCTTTATTCGCTGCGATAGCCTTATCCGCCATCTCTTCCGATGGTAACAATACAACATCAACTGCTATTTCCGCCATCAGGCTAATCTCGATACACAGATTGAAACGGATTGCACAGATCAGTAATCTTTAAAACTATTCATCCACTCCGGCCACACCGGCGAATCAGCGTTTGTATCGAACTGGCGATGCCACTTCAGCTTCCACAGCTCCTTAAGCCCAATCTTGCGAACCGAAAAATCCACAAAAAGACCGTTTATAAATCCATTGTGCCGATTGATACAGAAGGCCTGGACATTAGGTCCCAAAAGGCCGTATTCAACTCCACCATCATATTCCGGAGGCTGGTCGAAAGATTCTGCAAGCCCCCCAAGCCACGTGCAATCCAGAAACAGCGGAATATTATTTGCGCCACTGACATCAGGACTCTTCCAGTTTTTTGTTGTGTCACGGCTCCACGGGTCATCGACTTCTTCCCGCGGTGCGTTGGAAACATGACCGTTCATACCATAACTGCCGTAAACACCTTCTAAGCCCATCTGAGCGTAGCTGCTGTCAAAGGCACCCCAAGCCAAAAACTTGCTGCCGGTAGGGTACGGACCGCCTTGAGGTGAGGCAAGCTTCCTGGCCATCGGACACAAACGCAGTCCCGGGTCTTTATAATAGGAGTCCAGAAAATCTGTCCACATCTTCCCGCTGCTGCCGCTGGCAAAATATCCGTTGTTTTCCATAGTGTACATGGCAAAAACCTTACCCCATTGGCCCAGCACAGACTGACAGCCAACTGACCTTGCTTGCTCCCTCACACGTGCCATCGCTGGCATCAATATAGTCATCAACAGTGATATAATAGCGATGACCACCAGAAGTTCTATCAAGGTAAATGCTCTTTTCTCACACATAACAAAACAACCACCTCTCGTACAAATAAAGTTGCAAAACAGAGCACAATTATACACATATATAGAGTTGCAAATCAAGGGGAAAATAAGGCGGAACACTGTTTTAAGCAGCGTATCGTAACTGATTACGAACAAACTTATGCCCGGAACGTAATGTTAAGGACTGGTAAAGAAATTAGGTTTCGTTTTTGGTTGAGCGAGGACAAGGCTGGCAAGGAAGCAAAACGCAGGCCTACTGGTTGGTAGTCCGAGTTTTGCTGACACCGCCAGCCGAAGCCGCAGCCAGACAAAAATGGAAGATAATTTATTTACAAGTCCTAAATAGCACTTCTCCTCTTTCAAAAATAAAGGGAGAGCAGCCAGGATGCTCTCCCTTTATTTGCTTGGCAGACAAACTGTCACGGTCGTTCCTCTGCCGGGCTCACTTGCAATATTCAGCGAGCCTTTGTTTAGTTGTATGAACCGCACGACGTAAGCAAGACCCATTCCTCGCTTTCGCCCTGCTGCCTTTACCGAGAAAAACGGCTGTGTTGCTTTCTGGACGGTTTGGGCGTCCATTCCACAGCCGGCGTCCTTGATTTGCAATTTCACCGAATCACCGGACTCCCAGGCATCAGCGGTAATTTTTATTGGCCCGGGTTCGTCGCCGTAGGATTCAACGGCGTTGGAAATGACATTTGCAATTGCTGATACAATCTGGGCTGAATCCACAAAAACGTTCCCAACGTCCTCGGCAACTGCAATTTGAACATTGATGTGTTCTACATTTGTTTTTTGGCTGGCCAACCGTATAGCTTCATCGAGTATCTGTTTAACGTCCGTCTGGGCCGCCCTGGCTTCCGGCGGCTCGGCAAAACTCATCAGGTCCTCGATAATAGCAGATGCCTCCCTGGCATTTTCATAAATCTGCTCTAAGATTCTTTTCTTTTCCTGGTCGCTCTCGGCTTCGGCGAGCAGTTGCGCTCTGCCCGATATCACCGCCAGGGGGTTATTTAATTCGTGCGCCGCACCTGCTGCTATCTCAGCTAAAGCGTCTAATGAGTTTTCCGCCGGAGCAGCACGAGTCTGAGTATCCTTGGGTCTTGAGGGTCCCCGCCCGCTCCGAACGCAAATAAGCGGGGCAAAACGCTCGGCAAAGTGCTGCTGTCTCTGCTGCGCCAACGCCATACCTAAAACAGCCCCCGCAATCGAGGCGGATGTCCTGAACTTCTCCTCGAACAGCTCCACGTCGCCCGGATAATTAAGCTCGAAAGCAATTGCTCCGACCGCTTTGCCGCCTGAAAGTAACGGCATCAATTTGGTCCGCTCCACATCGAAGTCAACGTCTAATTGCTCGAACAGCCAATCGATATAATCGTAAGCATTCAAAATCGCAAAGTTGCTTGTTATCGTTTTTGGTATGACGGATGTTTAGGCCGGAGCGTTTAAGCAAACCATCCTGCTTTGCGAAAGATTTTCTACAACCACAGCTTTAAGTATTTGCGAGCCGGCCCAAGGAGCTAAATACAGACAAACCATACCTGTTTGATAAAACTTCTGCCAGCGGGCTGCAAAGTTTTCTGCTATATCAGACGCTCCAGCAATCGAATTTATACCGAGAAGGAAATCTGTTATAAAATCTAAATGGCTCGAATCGCTTTGCAGCCGACGATTTTCCCCGGACAATTCTGCATGTTGTCGGGCTAACTGGGCGGCGGCATTGTGAACAATCTTGCAATAATTTGCCCCGGCCTTCGGTAGATACAGGCCTAAAATGTTGCTCTTTTGTCTGACAGTTTCAGACAGTTTCCGGCGAATCTGTTGTAGCTGCTCAGGGCTTATTGCAAGCCACTGCGATATGGACTCTGCCGGTTCAGGCAAATCAAAGCTGCCGGAACAGCCGATACCGGACTGACGGGCAATAGAATCGGCCAATTGTACGACCGCTGCTATCCTTGCTTCAGGCATGTCCTCGGAAATTGTTACGGTCTGGCTGTGGTGAAGCCAGACGGCAAGGACAATTAGATTCGGCAGCCGCCACTTTTGTCCCAGACGTTTGCCTATGATTGTATGGTCGGTGCCGAGATGTTTTTGCTCGATGACACGCGAACTTCTCTTCGTTGATTTTGCTTCTTCGACCATACTGGCAAAACTTTTCGGCATCGTTTCTTCGAGTGCGAGTTTCCCCATATCATGCAGCAGTCCGGCACAGTAAGCCAGCTGAGAATCCATCTGGGGTGATGCCGTCTCGGCGATATCTTTAGCACAACAGGCGACCGCAATACTGTGAAGTAAAAGCCCTTTTTTAGCTGTGGCTCTGTCCTTGTCAATTCCATCGTCAAGGTCAAAAGCCTGCAAAACTTTAATAGATAAAACGGCATCGCGAACATCATGCGCAGATAGTTTATCAAGGGCCTGGCGAAGTGAGAATCTCCCGTCGGGCAAGCTGCTCCCTCGCTGCTCAATGAGCGAAAGAATCTTTGCGGTAAGCGCCGGGTCTGATTCGATAATATCAGCCAGCGCCGACGGCGAAAATTGGCCTTGAAGAAGCCTGGGTAAAAATTGCGCCGCAACGCAGGGCAGGGTCGAGAGCGAATCGAGCCCACTTATGGCGAGCTCTATCTGCTGGGTAACTGTCGTATTAGCAGGTTCCTCCGGCATATAGTCGTCCCTGTCTTCCATTGAATTATGTGTTGTTAAATTGCTAAATGGTAATTGGTTATCAGGAAAGTGCCTAAAGTGAGCTAAAGTGCCTAAAGTGAGCTAAAGTTAAAAAATAATCTATAACTTTAGGCACTCTAAACTTTAGCTCACTTATTCTACTCACCACTCACTATGCTCTGTTGAAAACATGGACTGTCATTCTGAGGCGAAGCCGAAGAATCTCAATTCTTGAGCCATAAAGAGATTCTTCACTCCGCTGCGATCCGTTCAGAATGACAGTTTTTGTAACTTTTCAACAGAGCAAAACCAAGCTAAAAAATAGCTGAAAGGAAGGCAAAATTTGAGACTATGAGTGCAAGTGCTAATTAGTTCCTGTTGCCGAAACAGGGCCGGCTATTCTATGAGTGCTAAACTCCTTTTCAGTAATCCTTAAAGCTTCTCATCCATTCCGGCCAGTCACTCGACTGTACACCGCCGGCGATGGTCCAGGTACCATGGATGTCGAAATTGTGATGCCAATTCAACGTCCACAATTCCTTGAGCCCGATTTTCCTGACCGACCAATCCAGGAAGGCGCCGTTGACCGCTCCGCTGTGCCGGTTTAGACAGACCCGCCGCATTTCATTGCTGCCGGCGAGGTTCTCCGTGGCGCCGTCTAAAAGCGGAGGTTCATTGATGTGAAACGGCCAGACATCATACCAATAACAATCGATGAAAAGCGGTATCCGGTCCGCAGGCCTAATATTGACATGCCTGTAGTAGTTGCTCGCATTGCTGCCCGAGGTTCGATCGCACAGCCACTCATTGAAGCCATAGCTGCCGTAGGAGCCGTCCTGAAAGACACCCCAGGCAGCGAATGGATTGCGGCCTCCTTCGGACAAAGGTTTAGTGGCCATCGGGCAAAGACGCATATCCAGGTCACGGTACTCCGTCCGCATAACGACCGGCCATCTGCCCTCGCTCGTCTGGCTCTCTCCACCGAGACCTTGGTGAAAATAGCCGTCCCTGTCTGTTGTGAACATCGACCAGATAAGTGTCCATTGGTGAAGACTCGCCTGGCAGGTTACCGTCCGCGCTTGTTTCTTCACCCGTTGGAGTGCCGGCATCAGAATCGCCATCAATAAGGCAATAATTGCAATCACCACCAAAAGCTCTATTAGTGTAAAGCCGTTTCCTCTGCGCATGATGTTTGCCCTTCTCTTTCAAAGAGAGATAATAAGGACTGGTATATTTACCTGCCATAATTATAACACAATCAATCGTGGTAATGCAACCTATTGGTTGATTTTTAAATTGTGGGATGTCTGGATACCCCTCAAGTAGAGTTCGCCGTTTAAATGGCC
>JAUWBX010000282.1 GCA_030609625.1 Phycisphaerae bacterium | reverse complement strand
ACTCGCTATCGTTCCAGTGACCGTCAACAAGCTTCTGCATAAGGACGGGACTGCCCTTTAGTTCATCGTAGTTCCAGTGAAGAAATTCGGCGCAGCGTTTCGTGTAATTTTTATACTCATCCAAATCGACAAATCCCCAATCGATATACGTTGCCCAATCATACTCCTTTATCCAGCTTTGCTCGACTTCCATCAGATATTGGGCGTTATCGTCCCCGTATTTTTCCTTATACTCTTTGAGCATTTTTTCATAGCGTTCCTCGCTGGGCTGCTTGCCGGATTCTATCCAGCCGGGGCTATACCAATATACACCACGGTGGGAGTCGAAGTATTCCTGGTATTTGTCTTTCGAGCCAAGCAGAAGTGTAATGCAGTCATGGCCCCGCGGGGCAACAATGGGGATTTTCGCCGACAATCCTACGATGCCATTACTGCAAAGGCCGTAACCAAGCAGCGAAGAATCGTAGGGGCGTCCCTGAATGTCGCAGGTATTATCGAGAGCTTTCTGAACTTCCCGACGAAGCTTTTCCGGCTCATCATGCAGACCCTGCTCCATCAAAACTATATCGACAACATTTTTCGAGCGGGCAGCGCAAAAATACGCTTCCCTCTGCATTACTTTACAGGTTATAAACTGAAGTCTCATCTATGATTTATACCACTTACGGGGGCTTGATTACCTTCTTGATTAAACTCATGCTCTGTTGAAAACATGGATTGTCATTCCTTCGACAAGCTCAGGAGGGACTCTGAGGCGAAGCCGAAGAATCTCAATTCTTGAGCCATAAAGAGATTCTTCACTCCGCTGCGCTCCGTTCAGAATGACAGTTTTTGTAACTTTTCAACAGAGCATTAAACTCACAGAGCTTCTTTCTGATAACCCACAATTCATTTTCTTTCCATAAAAACATAGTTAAAAACGTGAGGTTCGAATTTGCCGCTGATTTCGATTGTTCGCAGGTCAAGTATCTTAAAGTACGGCTTAAAGAGTTCTCTCAACTCATCTTCAGATGAGAAATACAAAACGGTACCCAGCGATGATTCTCTGAATTTGCCCGAGCCTCCGAAGCCTGTATCCTCCCGGCTAAAACATACAGAAAGATACCTGCCGCCCGGATTAAGTATTCGACATACATTTTCAACATATTTTTGCCTTTGTTCAGGAAGTATATGATGCAGCAAGCCCCAACCGTAAACAAAATCCCAGGTTTGGTTAACGCTGTCCAGCTCCTCGACAACATCTGCGACGAAAAAGTTACACTTCACGCCTTTTCTGCCTGCGTTTTCTCTGGCTATTTTTATAGCTGTCTGCGAAAAATCAACTCCCGTAACCTCGAATCCTCTCTCGGCAAGATAAACAGCATAATTACCCGCCCCACAACCCATATCAATAGTCTTGCAGGGTTGCACCTTCCCGCTGTCAACCAATTCAACCAAGGGCTCCGGCGGAGTTTCCATATTCCAGGGAACCTCCTCCAGCGACATATTTTTGTAAACCTCATCCATTCGCATTTGCTCATCTCTAACCATAGAGAGTTTCCTTTCAACGCCTTTAATAAGACTGTTTGTATGGCGCCAAGGTTTTTCCGAACGAAGCGAAAAGCTCAAGCGGGCTCTCACTTGCAACTTATCTCAAAATGAGGCTCCGTGACGCATAAGGTTTTGTTAGAAGCTTTACGGCTTACACATCTTGCAGGGTCTTTTGCCGGCTTTGCTCGCTTCCTCTTTGCTGTTGTAACCTACGAGGTTTTCCGGCTTGATTCTCTTTGCCCAGCGACAGTCGGGCTTATGGAAGATATTACTGTTCTTTGATGCGACATATTTGTATTCTGCCACTGCCGATTTAGCGCCCGGTTTGGTTTGTTTTTCTGCGGCTGTCAGTAAATCAGTTCTGCTTGTCCCTGCATCGGAGGTTTGCCTGCCCGGCGGATTAGCTGCAAGACTATAGCTTCCACCTAATGCTTTATTTACGGCGGCCTTCATTTTAGCCAGGCCGGCCTTCGCTACCGTCAGCGGGTCCTGCTTCCAGTAGGTCGGGTTGAACAACTCCAGCGAGAGCACCGCCCCGTTGTCGTTGGCGTGCAGGTCTCGCAGAATCTGAGTCAGTGGTGCGATGCCGTCACCGGGAAAGACACGGTCCCGGTCGCCTATCGTCTCGCGCGGCGGGTCGGCAGGATAGTCATTCAAATGAAAGACCTGGATGGCCCGTGGGCTGAGCAGTTTCAGGCCGTTGAAGTCCGAGCCGCCCTTGTAAATATGATAGACGTCAGGCAGCAGACAGGCCTTGGGGTGGCCGCTTTCAATCACCACAAACATCGATTGGCCCAATCGGTGCAGGTTCTTTGAAAAACCCCATACCTCGACCTGCGGCACGACGCCCATTTCGTCGCCAAGCTCCAAGAGCACCCGATACCGCTCGGCCGCCTTCATAAGGTCAAGCCCCGCCTCTCTGGTGGCACCGGCCGGCGGTGCCGCGATGCGCTTGCCGCCAATCCGGGCCAATGCCTCCATATCCCGTTTGCTTTGTTCCAGGGCTTTGGCACGCTCGGCATCATCGTCCACAATCCAGCGGGAAAAGGCAATGGCGCTCTCGACAGTCAGTCCAAGGTCGCTGATGCGTCTGCTCAGTTCCCTGAGGCTGCCGTCGCTCCCGGCATACTCGTGGATTTTGCTGACCCACGGCTCAACAGAGTCGTAACCTGCTTTTGCAGTAATCTCGATTTCCCTGTCTAAACTCAGCTTTTGTCCGAGAATAGTGCTGGTATTGAAACAGTAGCTAAACGGAGCTGTGTGCTTAGAGGATGTTTTACTAGCATCCTGAGCAACACTAATACCGCCGGCGGTTACGGCCGTGCCGATAGCAGCACCGGCACCGGCTATAAATCGGCGGCGAGAAAGGCGGTTTTGATCCATAATCATCTCCTCTTTTTGTATATTTTCAATGTTATGCAATAAGAGCAAAGGCATCGCTGACTGTCATAACGGCCTTGATACCTAAAGCCTGGGCTTTTGCGTTTGCCTTTGTAACTTTGCGGTTCCCAAAACGCTCCAGCGTCCCGATGGGATTGTCAGGCGTGCTTTCCACTATCGCTGCGGCAACGCCGTATCCCTCGCAGGCCTTGACGTCAATGGCAGGACAAGCCAAAAAACCGTTAGAGCCGGTTGCCAATAGAATATTGAATCCGGCCCATTTGGTCTGCACTCTTTCAACTATGCCATTTGGCGTCTGAAACGTCTTTGTATAAACTTCCATTATTGTTTCCCTCGTCATTGCCGGGTTCCCGCCTTGCAGGGTCCCTGCAAAAGGTTGTTACTCCTGTGGAATCAGGCGCAGGAATTCACACGCAAGAAGCGATGCGGATAAATCATATTGGCTCACCGAAATGTTCGGCAATCTCAGAGAATTTCTCATCAAGCAGCTCTTTGCTTTTGGCCTCTACATTCAGTCGCAGCAGCGGTTCAGTATTGCTCGGCCGACAATTAAACCACCAATCTTTATACCCGATAGTAACCCCATCCAAGTGGTCGATTTGGCCGTCGCTGTATCTTCTTGCAAGCTCATCCATTTTGGCCTGCTTATCCTCTACCTCGAAGTTTATTTCGCCGCTGCTGCGATATTTTCGCAACGGCTCGATTAGCTCGCTCATTGGGACGCCGGCTTTACTGACGATATTCATCACGTGCACGAGTGTAATCATACCCGAATCGGCATAGTAGTTGTTTGAATAATAGAAGTGTCCGGAAAGCTCGCCGCCGAATATGGCGTGCGAATCGCGCATGGCCTTTTTCATAAAAGCATGTCCGACTCTTTCCCTTCGCGGTGTGCCGCCGTACTTGATAATTTCTTCGGCAACAACTCTACTGCTGCGCAAATCGTAAACTACCACCGACTTCGGCTTTTTCTCTAAAAAATACGGCACCATCAGGGCCGTTATCAAATCGCAGCTGATAGTATTACCTTTTTCATCGACCATCATCAACCTGTCAGCGTCACCGTCGAAGCAGACCCCGAAATTGCATTCCTTTTCCTTTACTGCCGCTTTTACTTCATCCAGATATTTCTCAATCAGAGGGTTCGGCTCATGTTTAAATTTGCCGGTGTGCTTGAAGTTAAGAGACACAATTTCTACCGGCAGGTTGCTAAAAATGGCCGGGACAGTCTTGCCTGCCATTCCATTAAAAGCGTCAACGGCAATCTTCATCTTTTTTATATTTGGCCTGAGAAACTTCAGGACGTGATTTTTGTATTCGGCGGTCAGGTCATGTTTCTGCACAGAGCCGGTAACTTTGGCCTTTGTATGAACTAAAGCCATTGCGATATGTTTTATATCCTTTAAGCCGGTATCGACACCGACCGGCTTAGCGCTCAGACCGGATATCTTAAAGCCGTTATACTTGGCCGGGTTATGGGAAGCGGTAACCTGCACGCCGCCGCACGTGCCAAAATGATTGATTGCAAAATACATCTGCGGCGTATCAACCATT
>JAUWBX010000406.1 GCA_030609625.1 Phycisphaerae bacterium | reverse complement strand
AAGAATCTCTTATTTCTGTCAGCCAGACCCTTCGCTTCGCTCAGGGTGACGTTTTTGAGATAGTTTCTAAGCAAATAGGAGCGATTTTTTATGAACCGGACAAAAAATGACAAAGAATGGGACAAGACGCCTACTATCCTGGTTGTTGATGACAATCAGCAGAATCTCGAACTTTTGCAGGCGTATCTTGAGGATGTGGACTGTCAGGCAGTCCCGGCTCGCGATGGGCTCGAGGCGTTGGAGATTATAGCCAAAGACCCCCCTGATTTGATTTTGCTGGATGTGATGATGCCGAAAATGAGCGGCTTTGAGGTCTGCAAAAGAATAAAGAACGACCCCAAAACCTCTGATATCCCTGTCATAATGGTAACCGCACTCAATGAATTTGGTGACATTGAACGTGCTATTGATTCGGGCACTGATGATTTTCTAAGTAAACCGGTGAACAAGCTCGAACTATTAACGCGAATTAAAACTATGCTGAAATTAAAGCACTTAAGCGACAAACTTGAGCGCACATTAGCATATTTGAGCGAGATAGAAAAACAGGCACAAATGGCAAAGTCCGATTAGGAGTAAGACCGGACAGACAGCTCCCTATTTTACTTATCTCCTGTTTCTTGTCATTCCTGTGGGAAAAGAAATCACTAAGTAGCATTGACAGGTACCTTGCATTGCGATATAGCGCTTTTTACGAATATCCGCTAGGCCAATCTTCTGAAAGCAGGGGGGGGGTAAAAAACCCGATAACCGCCTTCTAAAATCGTAACAATCCGCACATCACACACAATCGCCACAACGAAAGAACAAAATAAGAAAGTAAACGACTAATTACCCAAATAGGGCTTAATCCACTTGCGCCTATTGTCGATACTTTAGTCAACGCGTTCTGGTAATCTTGTGAAAAAATGCGGGCCAGGAATCACACAAGGAGGCGGTAATAATAGCAGGGCGACAGGGTCGTCCCGATTGTAAAATCAAGAATCGAATTTGGCTCCGAGGGAGGGTGTATGAGTCAGTTACTGGAAATCCTCGGTAGGGCGATAACCATCGATATTGCCGACTTAATGTGGCATTGGTTAAATGCAGCCAAACTTCCGAAAGACGACGGCCAATCCGCCCGATATCGTCAGCTAAATAAAGCCGTTGAGCTGATGGGTGATATGAAGCTCGATGCTGCCGCCGAGCAGCTAAGGATGTATCTTTTTGAGAATCCTTCATGCACCTATGGGAGAATGGCTGTGGCTGCCATTTGTCTGCATAACAACCGATTGGCTGAGGCGGTCAAAGAGCTGAACTCGGTCTATCTGCGACAGCCGAATAATACAATGGCCCTTTATGCCCTCGGCTATTGTTATGAACGGCTTGGCAAAGAGTCTCAGGCAATCGAATTTTATCAGGACTGCCTGAAGTTCAAAAGCTATTTGCAGCTTCCCGCCCAGCGATTGGCTGCCATTTACTTCAAGAATGGTCAGCCCGAAAAAACTATAGAGCAATATGAGATATTGAAAAATGAATATCCTGACGACATATCAACACTTGTAACGCTTGGGTATTTATATATTGCCACCGCTAAGTATATGCGGGCTATCGAAACGTTCAACACTGCCATCTTAATACACCCGGACAATTTCCACACTCTGGATGATAATATAGACCAGCTTTTTGCCGAGGGCCAATTCCACGAGGCGCTGGAGCAGCTTGAGGATTTGTTGCAGGGGCAACCCGACAGGGCCGATTTGCTTATGAAGCATGCCGATGCCCTTCGTGTGTTGGGTGCCACCACTGATGCTGTTTCGCAATACGAAGAGGCTCTCCGTATCTGTCCCGATTTCTTAGAGGCCACTATAAAGCTCGGTACTCAATATTTACAACTGCGCCAGGGACGGCTTGCCGCCCAACAATTCAACAAGGCCGTTGAGATAAATGACAAAATAGTTGATGCATACATCGGCCTGGCAGCTTCCCAGAAATTAGCCAGCAACATCTCAGACGCCCTCGGAACATTATCACTCGCAGCGGCAATTCAGCCAAACAGCTCACTGTTATTTGCCGAGACTGCTGCTTTGCGATTCCAGGACGGCCTTAGGGAGAATTTGCCCTTTGATAATCAATATGAAAATGTACAAGAAGACCCCACAAACCTTACCAGAGCTGTAATTGCCGCACACCGTCAACAAATCACCCATCGTCCGCAAAACCCGGATTTGCATTATAGGCTTGGCGTGCTGATGATGAGTGTAGGAAGGATAGCCGAAGCCATTCAGTCATTCCAATCGGCCTTGGAAATAAACCCTGATTATAATAGAGCCAGAAGCAAGTTAGCCATCTGTCTGTTTGAAATCGACCGCAAATCTGAAGCAATCGAGCATCTGCCTGGTACTGACGGTCTCGATAAGGATACGCTCGATTTGCACTATAAGACGGCCTTGCTTTATTGTGATAAGGTAAAGTTCGCATCGTCCCTTATGAATCTTGAGCGTCACTTAGAGAATAATTTCGCACGTCCGGATGCTGCGGTGAACATCTCAATAGTCCTGCAGAACTTGGGGCTGTTAGACAGAGTAACTGCTATGTGGGACAATCTCTCAGATACCGCCGATGCGGCGATTAACATCGATTATCCATTCTAAGCCAACAAAAAGGAAAAATACACAAATAGCCCTTATTGTCTAAAAAGCTGAATGAAACATAACAACCATTATGGGACGTAGTGTTTTTTACGGAAAAAAAAAGGCCCAAAATATATGTGATTATAAGAAGTTTTAATAAAACTGAATTACTTTATCGTCATAATCCGAACACGTCAAGCTTTTTTCCCAGGTTTTTTGATATTTTTTAACAGCTTGTCAATGTTGCTTCTTGCGTTTAGTTTTGATTGCTTCCATCTCTTCATTTGTAAGACAACGACCGCATTGAACACAAACATAATCCCCAGTAGAACAACCAAAAAGAATCTCTCTATCATAGTCAGGATGTTCACATGGCTTATCACCCCAATCATCCTGAATTTGTAGTGCTTTCTCACCTCGCATATTGCTTAATTCTCCACATTAATTAATAAACATTTTTCAGGGCTTAGATGGTTATCCTGAATATAGAAGGCAAAGCCTCTTTACGAACTATTCAATATTGTTCTCACTATTTTTAAACAATTAGGGCAGATTGAATCTTCCGATTCCCACGTTTTGTCATCACCTGACGCAATGACTTGTTCACCTAACGCATTGAATCGTTCAATGATAAATGATGTTATTAATTGGTTACAGTATTGGCACTTTTCAGGCATTTTATCTCCTTTCGATCTAAAAGTTATTTGTTCTCTATTTCCAAATCCTCTAATTTAAACCCGCTTTTTTGCCTTTCCCGATACTTTTATTATAACGAGT
>JAUWBX010000162.1 GCA_030609625.1 Phycisphaerae bacterium | reverse complement strand
GCTGCCCTGGCTCATAGACATATTTCTATATCCGTTCAGCGTACCGGGCTTGAAGAGTCTTGCGATTTTCATCGGAGCACCACTGTTAATCAATATTCTGGGGACGATTCTTCCTATCCTGCTTTCTTGTCTTTTCGGCCTTGTCACTATGGTTATAAATATCCTTATTTTCTTTTACATATATTGGTATTTCGTTGAATGCGTCCGCGATAGTGCCGATGGGGGGGTGCGAGCGCCTGAGGGATTAGGTGCAACCCCAGGTTTTATGGGTATGTTCTGGCAGACGGTGAATGTAATTGGTTGTCTCGCGATTTTCCTTACGCCGTTTGTTTTATATATGCTGTTCGCCGGGAGAGCCGACATCATTTTCTGGCTGTTACTAATCTCTGCGGTCTTCCTTCTTCCGATGGGGTTGTTGGCCGTTATTATGTTCGACTCGGCTATCGGCCTTAATCCTCGTTTGCTCATTCGCTCAATATCCAACACGTTTGTCCCATACTGCGGGCTTGTTTTGTTGTTTGTTACACCGGTTGTGGTAATCGGTATGCTCCACGCGGAAGTGCGGGAATCGCAGCTTTGGAGTTTTATCATTCGTTCTGTCGTTACCTATTTAGTATTGGTAGGTGCCCACATTTTAGGACGGTTCTACTGGCGATATCAGGAAAAACTCAACTGGAACTTCTAACTCGCGATAATATCCTTGAATATAAGAAGGTAAAAAACCATAATCGCAGGTAATTTCGGCTGAAGAAAACCAGTTCCAAAGTGCCTTATTTACTCAAACTGACCGTTTTGGTCGCGAAAATAGCCATAAATATTCTTTCGCGCTGCTCAAGGACAGGTTTATTAACAATAACATAACACGATTTGTCCTTCCTTCGCTTCGCTCAAAGACAAGTCTGAGCGGTCCGAAGGACAGCATGACAGCTTGGAACCGGTCAGTTTGAGAAAAAAACCTATTTTCTTTCAACGAACCAGCTTTTCAGTTTGGATTATTCAGGCAAACTGGTATATTGTGCAGAGACGTAGATAAAACGTAGTGCACCGGCTTGTGTAATGGGTGTGATCACCGGATATATATAGAAATTAGGAGGTAGATTTATGAAAGAGGAAATTATAGGACGTCGCAGTTTTTTGAGGTATGCCGCTGCGGTTACGGCTGGGACGAGCGTGCTGGGTGAGTCCGGCTTTGCCAGAAGCAGGCAAAAGGGCGCCAAACTGCGCAAAGCCCTTCAATTAGGGATGCTGCCGCGGGAACTTTCCGACGCGGACAAATTCAAATTAGCGAAGAAATGCGGCTTCGATGGCATTGAAGCTTCTCCAATGGATGACCTCGATGCGGCCCGGCGGCTCGGCAGGTCGGCACGGCAGGCCGGCGTTCCAATTCATTCAATCGTCTATGGCGGCTGGGGTGCGCCGTTTTCCGACCCCGACCCAAAGGTGATAGAAAAAGGGCTGGCGGGAATGGAGACCGCCCTGCGCAGCGCCAAGGCGCTGGGCGCCGATACGGTGCTGTTAGTGCCCGCGGTAGTCAAGGAGAACGTCAGCTACGACCAGGCCTACAAGCGCTCACAGAGGCACATCCGGAAACTACTGCCGTTAGCTGAGGAGCTCGGCGTGGTCATTGCAGTCGAGAACGTCTGGAACAAGTTTCTGCTGAGCCCGCTCGAATTCGCACGGTACGTGGATGAGTTCGACAGTCCGTGGCTCAAGGCCTACTTCGATATCGGCAACGTAATCCTCTTCGGGTACTCGCAGGACTGGATACGCACGCTCGGCAAACGCACCGTCAAAATCCATCTGAAAGATTTCAAACGGAGTGGCTATAAATGGACCAATCTGCTCGATGGCGACGTGAACTGGCCCCAGGTACGACGAGCATTGGATGAAACCGGCTACGAAGGATTTCTGACCACTGAGCTGAGAGGTGGTGACGAAGCTTATCTGACTGATTTGGCCGGTCGAATCGACCGAATTTTTGCGATGTAAAAATCTAATAGCACAAAGCGCAAGAAAATGGTTCCTGTTTTGTCCCGCACCAATTAGGCGTGAGCCTTAGCACAATTGGTGCTGGACAAAGCAGAATGAACTATCAAAAACTATTCTTTTTTCGGCGGGCTAAAATACTGAAAGAACTCCGAATCGAAAGGTAAAACGATGGTTGTCCCTTTGCCAAGCGAATTCTCGTAAGCTTCCAAAGTCCGGACAAATGAGTAAAACTCATTGTCCTCCTCCCGTGCAAAGCAATCAATTCTTCGTCTCTTCCCCCCATGACTTCAAGTACTGCAAATAGTCGCTGTCACTTGAAAGTATAACCACAGTGCCCTTGCCAAGATTCGCCTCATAGCTTTTGAGCGTCTCCAGAAACGAATAAAACTCCGGATCCTTCGAATAGGCCTCGGCATAAGTCTTGATCGCCTCGGCGTCGGCCTTGCCCCTAATCTCCTCGGCCTTCATATACGCTTCCGAGATAATCCGCTTTTCCTCCTTTTCCTTTCGCCCTTCGATTTCCATCGCCTCGCCTTCGCCCTCGCTGCGAAACTTCGCCGCAATCTGCTGTCTTTCGGCTATCATACGCTGATAAACCGAATCCCTCACCTCCTCGCGGTAGTTGATGCGCTTGATCCGAATATCCACAATATCAATACCGTATTTCTTAACCGCAAAAGACTTCGCCTCCAGAAGCGCCTTCTCGACGATCTTGTCCCTTCCGATCTCCACTTTGGTCACCTCGCCGGCCTCGTCGCCTTCCAGCCCCTCCATCACCTTCAACTCCCGGTCCGTAGTCCTGATCGCATCCAGAAGATTATGGTTCGATATCTGGTTGCGGACCGCACCGTTGATAATGTCGTCAAGGCGGCTGTGAGCCGCTTCTTCACGACCCACGGAAATTCGAAAAAGCAGCGGGTCCGTTATCCGCCACCTTGCGAAACAGTCCACCCAGATATATTGCTTGTTCAGAGTCGGAACCTGGTCACGCTTGCCGTCCCATTCTAATATCCGCTTTTCATAGTAATTGACCTGCTCGATGATCGGTATCTTAAAGTGCAACCCCGCTTCCTGAACGACCCGCTTGTGCTTGCCGAACTGAGTTATCACAACCTGCTGGGTCTCGGAAACCGTATACAGAGCCGAGCCTGCAATCACGACCACAATCAGAACCACTATTACAACCGCAATCAATTTCACGTTATGCATGATTATTTCTCCCCGACATTCATCAGAGGCAACAGCCCCTTGACATTATCATCGATGATATATTTCTTCTCCAGATTCGGCAGCATCTTGCCCAACGCCTCGATGTAAAGACGCCTTCGCGTAACATCCTTGCTCAACGAATACTCTGTCCATATCTGCAGAAAGCGGCTCGCGTCGCCAATGGCCGTATTCGTCCGGTCTATTGCATAACCCTCAGCCTGCTTGATCATCTGCTTGGCCTGCCCATCCGCCTTCGGAATAATCATGTTATATTCCTCCAGCGCCTGATTAACCAGTCGCTCCATGTCCTGCTGAGCGGCATTGACCTCATTAAACGCAGGCTGGACCTTTTCCGGCGGATTTACATCCTGCAGCATCACCGATTCAACATGGAGCCCTACCGTATATGTGTCCAGAAGCTGCTGCATCTTCTCGGCAACGGTGTTGTTGATCTCCACCCTCCGCGAAGTCAGCACCTCATCGACCGATGAATCACCCACCACGCTCCTCATGACCGATTCGGCGACATCGCGAAGAACTTTTTCCGGGTTTCGAACATTGAAGAGGTATTCGCGGGCGTCTTTGATTTTGTACTGGACGATCCACTCCACCTCCGCCACACTCAGATCCCCGCAAAGCATGAGAAATTCTTCGATAGGCCGTGTCCCGTACTGCGTCTGCACGCCCGCCTTGAGCGTTCGAAAACCGAATTCCTCCTTGAAAATCTTTTTGACCTGGGGCGTGCTTACGCTCTCTATAGTCAAAGGCAACTTAAAATGGAGCCCCGGCCCGGTAGTTCGCACATATTTGCCGAACCGCTGCACAACTCCCTCCTCATCGGTGTTCACTACGTAAAACGAAGTCGACCCGACAGCCAGAACAAGCGCAATCGGGACTGCCCATTTGAGCCAGGGCAGCCACTGTTTGGAAATATCAAATACCATCTTATATTCACCTGTTTCCCAGCGACTTATCCGTTCCATAAGAGTTCCTTTCCAGGATATAAGCGACATACAGTCGCAGCGTACATCATCAATTATAGGTCAGCCCGGCATTGTGTCAAATAAAATTTATCGGCAGGGCGGAGCTTGCCCTGCCGCGATAGTTTGGGTATTATATGACATTATGCCGAATCACGTACATTCTAAAAAAATGACAAATGAAAAAGGCAAGAGTCCTAAAGAAAGCGCGGTGGAAACAAGATACCTGCTTATGCCCCACCAGGCCAATCCCCAGGGCACAGCGTTCGGCGGAGCGATCGTGGCCTGGATCGATATGGTGGCGGCAATGGCGGCACAAAGACACTGCGGAAAAGAGGTTGTTACCGCAGGTATCGACTCACTGGTCTTTAAAGAGCCGATTCGCATCGGCGACCACGTTGTGTTAAAGGCCTCAATAAATTATGTCGGCCGTTCATCGATGGAGGTGGGCGTTCAGGTTAGCAGAGAAGACCCATACGGCGGCGATAAGGTCATAGCTACAACGGCGCATTTGACTTTTGTAGCGCTGGATGAGAACAAAAGACCAACCGCTGTGGCGCCGATATTGCCCGAAACAGAGCAAGAAAAGAAGCGCTACGAAAACGCCAAACTTCGAGTCAAAGCCCGAAAAGAGCTTTTAGAAAAAATGATCTGATATGCGCGCCATTTACCCACTTTACCGGGGGCTAAATATTAAACAAAATCCACATTAGTTCTTCGTCCGGGTCAGAGATTCGGCGGTGCGCTTAGGACCAGAAACGGTCTGAATATCTATCCCTTCGGCAAGCTCAGGGCAGGCTCTTTCGGGAGTTTTCGGCGGTGGGGCTTTGGGGCTATATTTTTCTTTTAGCATTTCTCGTTTCTGGTAGCACTGCTCTGTGAAAACCGCAATTTCCGAGTCAAGATTTGCGCTCGGGGAATCACCGAAAAAGGCGTGAATAATCGGGAAAACCAAATCAGGTTTTCTCTTTCTTAACTCTTTTGCCATCGCCTCTATTTTCGCTGTTGCAACCCCTTCCTGCATACAGGTAAAAGGACCTACGTGAAATATTCCTGAGATATAGGCATCACCGGTCGGACTAATCAGATCATTCATAAAATGATAAGCGATACTTGTGCTTAACGGTGATTCTCCTTCAATATTGCCGTGACATTCATGCTTGCGTTCCAAAGTTTCTATCATATCAATCGGCTTTGGAAGAACATGTCTGCCCTTAAGGACCTCGTGGAACGGCCCGGCTATTTTATCTTCAACAGAAGACATATACTTTCCTTTGATAAAAGACCTGGCAAATTTTCCTGTTACTTTTAACGTCCTGCTTAGATTGAAACTTCTAAGTGCCAACCTCAGGTCTCTTCCGGCATTTCTTATATTCATTTTATTTACATAATCCAGCCAATCGGTTACGGGGTCCCTCACGACTTCCAGGCCTCTTTCTTCCAGCCGGCGGACTACAAAATTAGTACATGGGTCGTGCTGCCTCACATAGATCTCGCCTATGTAAAGAACAAGAGGAAATCTCTTGTGGTTTCGCAGATTAATTGCCTTGAACAGGGATACTGTTTCTTTACCCCACTCTATGATGTCCGACGTTTCGGCGCCGCTTTCGATAGTTTTTTCCAACTCGCCTAACCT
>JAUWBX010000513.1 GCA_030609625.1 Phycisphaerae bacterium | reverse complement strand
GCCAAGGATCTATTTGAAATTCAAATTACTGGTAAACGAGTTGGCCGTGGGCTTACTGTCGAATGCAGGTGTGTGCCTCGCTTACCGAAGGGCCAGTATTGTTCGATTTTTAGCCAGCCTTCAACGATTATATGGACTATGCCCTGCATAAGACTCGGGTTTTGCAACGGCGAACTACGACCCCATTTCGAGATTCTGCTGGAAAACCACTCTAACACCACTGAAATAGTAGCACCTGAAGCAATAAGTGCAGGCAAGATGGTGCATTTGGCAGGGACCTTTGATGGAACACAGTTGCGACTCCACGTTGACGGGAAAGTTGTAGCGGAAAGGCCTACTACTGGAATCCTTGTCACCCCAGCACAAAACGCCCGCGCGGCAATAGGCAGTAGATCCGCAGACGATCCTGGAGATTACTACCACGGTAAACTTTATTATGTTCGCGTGTGGCGAATCGCAAGAACTCAAGAGCAACTTTACAAAAACATCCGCACTTGCGCCCCGCCGCCACATCCCAATCCAGACGCACAAAATTACAATGACGGCCGAACTTTATTCAATCTTGCATATCTCTCACGAGAACCTGACTGTGTACTTTGGTATGCCT
Organism: Phycisphaerae bacterium; assembly: GCA_030609625.1. Taxonomy (GTDB): domain Bacteria; phylum Planctomycetota; class Phycisphaerae; order Sedimentisphaerales; family Anaerobacaceae; genus NIOZ-UU13. The sequence continues at coordinate 1,353 of JAUWBX010000513.1, read as the reverse complement.
TCTGTCTCGGTCCGTATGGACTTGCTGGTCGACCCATCTCGGACGACGGAAAGGTTGCGTTAGCGACACGGATCTTGAAAGCCGGGGGTATCCCCGAGCAGGAGCAGGGCGATGCAGTATCAAGAGCCCGAAAGGCTGGTAGCACTATCTTGCAAGCCTGTGATGAATTACAACAGATCATCGATGATCCAAGCACAACCGAACCGGATGTCCTTGGCTTTTTCCGAGAGCGGCCGCAGGCAGCATTTTTGCTTGAACCGGATCAGGATGGGGAGATTTGGCGCGAAAAGCAAATCCAGGGCTACGGGCAGATTGACTTCGTTTTTCGAAAAACTAATGGAAGGTATTTGGCGATGGAGATTGAGTCTCACAACGTCCCTTTGTTTCTCAAGAATGATGAGTTTTCAAAACGCTTCGATCACGCCATTGATCAGGTAGAGCGATGGCAGCTTGGTGTCCTCAAGCATAAAGATCTTGCTGAGGATGTGCTTGGCTTAAAGGGTATTCAATCGCCTGATGGAGCAGTTGTCATGGGGCGACAGCGGGAACTCGCCAATTCTCAGCGAAACGAGCGTTGGGATGAGCGATGCGCCCGCTCCTCATTAGAGTTTCTCACATGGGACCACGTGATTATGCGGGGACGTTCCTTAGGGCGACGCCTTGGAAACCCAGAACTGCCAGAAGCAGAATGGTCTTAAGTACAAAAGATGCACCATCGGTAAGCGATGAATAGGGGGAACGAATGCGGTTTTAGTACTTTAGGCCCATTATTCAATTAGCCTAACCACAGCGCCGACCGCCAACCCGACTCCCTTTTTAAGTAATGCCGGCCGTAAACCGGGTTGTCAGCGGGTGACGCTCGATTGTTAGCTGAAATGGATAAAAATAAGACGGATATAGGGGAACTTTTGGGACGTTGTTGACTGAGTTGAATAACTTTCCACTATTCACAGCGGCATAAAATATGACCGGCGTAAACCGGAAGGATCGGCACACAACAAGGCAAATGCGGCCGACGCTTATCAGCGCGGCTGATTTGCAGGTTAACTGGCATAAAAAGAAAATCGTGGGGAAAAATTTACATATCATTTTTTCAAAAGAGATACTTGGAGAGGATAAAGAGGTAAAGGAGAAGTTTATTTTAAATTTCGAGTCAGAGATTACTGCCTTTATAAACTCTATTGTTGAATCATATCAGGCGTGGTTGAAATATGATGCTTTAATTGGTTCTGACAGAAGGCGTGCTTTTGTGGCTGCATTTTTATTTAATGCAATAACCAACTTATCAGCTTCGATGAAAATGCTCATAACTGGCTATACTATCCCTTCAGGAAATTTAGTTCGTCAAACAAT
>JAUWBX010000159.1 GCA_030609625.1 Phycisphaerae bacterium | reverse complement strand
GAGAAAACACCCGCGGATATCGCCAAAAAAAATGTGATTCCACGCAGTTTATTTTTACGCTTCATAACGTTCACACCTCCCTGTGTAAAATATAACTTATATTCTTCGATTAGCAAAGTCCGGAAATGTCCTTGTTTTCTACACCTATTGTCTTTTGGAGGTGAAATTGCCGGTTGAACTTATTCGGCGTGTTATCGGTCAAAATGAGACGGGCCCCGCTTCAAAACGGAGCCCGTTGGTTTTTCAGGTTTGATGCTCTGAATTAAGAAGGGATTACGTTGGTCGCGCAAGGGCCTTTTTTACCCTCGCCGACCTCGAATTCCACCTTCTGGCCTTCTTCAAGATTCGCGTAGCCGGTCGTCTTGATTTCCGAGTGATGAACAAACAAATCCTCACTGGAGTCATCGGGCGTAATGAACCCAAAGCCTTTTTTGCCATTAAACCATTTTACTGTACCTGTACTCACTACTGTGCTCCTTTGGCCTACTATCGGCCATAAATTGTGTCCCTCGGTTTTTATAACAGGATATTCTTGAGAGACGTGAGAATATACCCAACTAAACTAAAGCCTCTTTATATCGGGAGAACTGAGGCTTGTCAACAAAATAAATAAAATTTTTCATTATTATTAAGGGCGACATTGGTCCTAAAAAGACGGCAAAAAAGGCCGCAAGGCGAACCCCAAGCTGCGCTTGTCCGCCGTAGTTAGTTTCTACGTAGCCTCCGATGAAGTAGAATAACGAAGGCGGAAGTTGTAACGAAGGCGGAAGCAACGAGTATCCGTTTTCTGTTAACTTTAGTCACTTTAATTTACTTTAGCTCACTTTAGGCGTAGGGTGGTGGCTTGCCCCACCTTTTTCCTAAAAAGTCAATATCACTGTTCTCGTCGGCTGTCCCGTTCGCAACCGACCCGAATATTCTCACATTGGAAGCGCCGTACTTGGCCGACAGCGCAAGTATCTGCTTTTTCCTGTCCTGAATTATTTCCGGAATACCCATAAAAAGCCCTAATCGATAAGCATAGATCCTCCTTAAATGTATATACTAATATCAAATATGTCAAAAAGGAAATCCGAAATTAACACTATGTTGGCTGGCCAGGCACTGTCCTATTCCTGATGACCATTCAAACAATTTCAAATTCTTAATTCTAAATCCTTATCCCCAAACTCGTACTCTTAAATATGCAAGTAGTCCTTTTGACTAATCAAAAGGACTAGAGACGCTTTTTTATTCTTCCTCTTCATTTAGCATCGAGCATCCGCCATTGGGTGCCCTGTGGAGAGCAACCCTGTCCCGGCGCGCCGGGGTCGAGCATCAAGTATCGAGAATCGAGAATCCCGCTTCTGCCCTCCAACTTTAGCTCACTTTAGTCACTTTAGGCACTTTAGCTCACTACTCACCAATCAACCAATCAAACATTCTCTTAAAAGACCTTTAGGCATCCACATTCAAAAGGCGCAATCAGCCCAAACGTTATCCTATTCCTTGGGCTTGAACAAGCCTTTAACGCCTTCTATCAGGCCCTTGCCCGCATCCGCTCCTTCTTCCAAAATCTTTTTACCTTCTTCGGCTGCGCTCTTTCCCAATTTTACCGTCACGCCCAAAGTTGTTTTCATAGCGTCTGTCATCTCATTCGGCAAAAACCCGGCGCCCTGTTTTGCCACCCCCGTGGCGATAGCCAAAAGAATTTTGCCTGATAACTTAGCCACATCCATCTTATCATCGCTGCCTAAGTCGGTCATACGAATGGGGTCTAATTTAATTGTAACGGTATCTTTTTTACCGGGAATAGGCAGCAGCTTTGCCCTGACTGTTATATTGGTAAGTTCCAAATTGTCTATGCGAAGCTTTTTAGCGGCCTTCTTTGTTTCCTCTTCAGGCTCTGCCTCCTCTTCCTTGGGAATTGACTTGATAACATCCTGTAGATTGTTGCTTTTAATCCCTCTTTGCTCAAGCACAACATTTACGTTATCAAACATAATTTCCTTTATATGGACGGTATCTTTCAAAAGTGAGCTTATACTAACGGCAATACGAGCTTCACCAACTTCGAGCAGCCTGTCATGTTTATAACCTGGCGGATTATCAATTACGAGATTTTGAAAGCTGATTTTTCCTCCTAAAATTGAAAAGTCCACATCGTCTATTTTAACGGCAACATTTAATGTACTGCTTGCTCCAATTTCAATCCCTGTTTTCAGAAGGCTATTACCAAAAAGATGAATCAAAATCACAATACAAACAATCAAGACGACAATCGCAAGCAAAACGATACGCAGGATTTTACGTAAATTTTTCATTGTTCTATTCTCCTAAAAATCAACTATTTCCAGTTTTATTCCTTGGCCATTGCTCTGTTGAAAAGTTACAAAAACTGTCATTCTGAACGGAGCGCAGCCTTTAGCCCTGAGCGTAGTCGAACGGGGGAGTGAAGAATCTCTTTATGGCTCAAGAATTGAGATTCTTCGACTTCGCCTCAGAGTCTCTCCTGAGCTTGTCGAAGGAATGACAGTCCATGTTTTCAACAGAGCATTAGTCATATAAACTAAGGACAATCACCTGTTTTTGCACGACAATTTTTCTCATCTGATTTTTCTCAGAGTTTTGTTGCTCGATACTTGATACTTAATTCTGTATTTTAAATTCTCATCCTTCGTCCGTCCTCCATCTTCTGTCCTCTGCCTTCCGTCTTTGCCGCAAGGCATCCTGTGGACTGTCCTCCAACTTTAGCTCACTTTAGTCACTTTAGGCACTTTATCCGCCGCGGCGGATTTAGTTCACTTTATTTTACTTTAGCTTACTCCTCACCATTTGTCTTTGGTCTTGAGTCTTGTGTCTTAGTAGGCGTTAAGATAGGTAAAATTTTCTGTCAGTTTTCAACCAAAAACGCTGATACCTCAGAGCAAAAATCAAATTTTTTAAATATTTTTTAACTGCTTTGCTAACATCGAGTTACAAAAATCACGAACCGATATTCGAGGACTTTTTTCGCATCAAATGTGCAGCTACGTCTAATTATAGAGGCGCTGCTTTTTTCGCCTCCGGCAATAAGAAGACAAATAGTAAATAGTAAATCAGAGGGAATTACCAATCATGAGCATCGAGAATCCAACTTTAGCTCACTTTAGGCACTTTAGTTCACTTTATTCTCCTCTACATCTGTCGAGAAGCCTCTACAAATCACCTATTTTTATGCAAAACAAACCCAATCTCCAAAAAAGTCAAATGAATGTAAATCTATATAATACAACGGATTATGAAAATATTGCCAATTGGACACTTGGTGAAAACAAACCCAATTCAAACCCAATCAAACCCAATCTCCAAAAGGCCAAAATGAATGTAAACTCGCTTATAACAAAGGATTACAGAAAAAAAGATGATTTCGTAGTCCGAATAAACAAACCCAATCTTGTCCGCCGTAGGCGGATTGCAAAATGAACGTAAACTTATATATTATAGAGGATTATGAGAATGAAACCGCCTTCCGGCTCCAAAAAAAACAAACCCAATCAAACCCAATTTCAAAGGCAAAAAAAGAGCAGATATTTAGTAGTTTCTTTTTTGCGGCAGGAATGTAAAATTGAAACAATAGTTGAGCGTGTTTTGTGCATTTTACAGATTTGATGGAATATGGTGTTTTCAGGGATGAGTGAAGGTAAATTAAAAACCGCGGTACTTGGTCTCAATGAAGCTGGTCAGTTTGTGCTCGAAGCGATTAGCCAAGTCGATTATTTCCAGATTCAGGCTGTTGCCGACAAAGATACGAATCTTGCCGAGAAAATTGCCGCCGAATATCAATGTGCCGCCTTTGATGATTACCGGCAACTGATAATCCAGAATCAGCTCGATTGTCTGCTGGTTGCCGCCGGTATGCACAGTTGCGATGAATATGTGCGGATGGCGATGAAAAAGAAGTTCAATATACTCAAATTAGCTCCGGCGGCGAGGGATTTTGAGGAGGCTGTGGAATTTGTACGGCTGAGTGAAGATGAAGATATAAGATTTGCCATTGCCAATCCGAGGCGGTTTGCCCGGAGCTTTCTTGCTTTGCGCGATTTTATGCAGCAAGGCCGGATAGAGCAGGTTTTTCTGATGACTGCTTTCTGCAGCGTTGGCGAGCAGCCGTACCTTGGCTGGCAGACCGACCCGAAACTTGCCGGCGGCGGGGTGCTGTTACACAACTGTTACTGGATAATTGACCAGATGATGTTGACTTTTGGCATACCGCAGCAGGTTTACTCATTAAACACCAACCAGGCTCAAGATAGACAACAGAGACTTTATCTGACGGAAGACACCGCTGTCATAACAATGAAGTTTAGCGACACCCTTATCGGCAACCTTATAGCATCGCGGCGAGCAGGGATTGGTCCGAAAGAAGAATTTTTGAAGCTCTACGGGAAAGATAAAATTCTAACAGTCAACGACAGACGACTAACGGTCAGCGATGGTCTCGGCGAGACAAACGAGGAATTGGAATACGAGGATGGTGAGCTTTTTTGTATGACCGAACAACTGAAGAATTTCGCTGCGAGTATATTATCGCCCGATGAAAACAAGCTATGCAGCAGCGGCAGAGAGAATCTACGAGATATGGCGGTTATTGAATCGGCTTATCTTTCGGCGAGGACGGGCTTCCCTGAGGAGCCGGCTAAGGTGCTGCAGATGGCATCGAGACGCACCGGCGAGCCGACAAGTATTTGACCTGCCGGTAAATAATAAAAAATACTAAAAAATACGCACTTGACAAATAATACAATTTAGTAATAATTTGTCATCGTAAGTTTGTAGCCACATTGTAGTTTAATTGTTTTGGAGAAATTGACATGGAAGAGAGTAAGAAAAAACCGATTATGATAGGTGTTATCATCGTGTGCATAGCTGTAGCTGGTATAATAACTTACAGCAGGTATTCCGGAAGTGGTGGCGGCGTCGATGGTATTCCGGAAGGGGAGATGATTTGGGTCAAGTGCAACAATCCGAACTGTAAGGCTGAGTATCAAATGAGCGCGAGGGCATACCACAAATATATGCTGGAGAACGCCAACCCTATGGCTCCAACTGCACCGCCACTGATTTGCAAAGAGTGCGGCGAGCCAAGCGCTTACAGAGCTGAAAAGTGTGAAAATCCAGATTGCGGGATAGTCTTTATCCAGGGCAGTTCCGGCCCGGGCGATTTTGCAGACCGCTGTCCCAAATGCGGCCAGAGCGCGACGGAAAAGTCCAGAAATAGGAGAAAGGCAGCGATGGAGGCTGGAGAATGAGCGCTATAAGCGCAGGAGCAGACTTCCGGAAACAACACCGGAGCTTTCACAGACTGATATAACCACAGGTTGCACAGAAGGTTGTATAGAGGACTTCCACCTCTAAGTTGCCGAACATGCTCGGCACACAAAAAGGGGCCTATACCGAATTGGTATAGACCCCGAATTGACGCGAATCCGTTGCCCTGTCGTCTGTCGCCGTCAGTCCCGCAACGTCGTTTAGTCAATCTTGGAAATCACGATAATGTCAAGCAGTGCACCATCTTCACGACGAGCGATTTCCAGTGTGTGCGTCCCGGCTGGCAGCGTCCAATTCGCAGTCTCTCCGGCGTGATCGCCGCTGAAGACATCGTGCCAGTACCAACTGTCTGAATCCGGAGGGTCACTCCACCTCACCCAGCCGGTGCCGGGGTTGTCAGGGTTTTCACCCGGAGTCAGATTAGCAGCGCCCGGGATGCGGACCCAGAAGGAGTCGCCGCTCGGGATAATGATGCGACAACTGACCTTATAGGTTCCACCCTGAACCGTGAAATTGTACGTCGCGATACCGTCAGGAGGCGGATTATCGCTACTGTTGCCG
>JAUWBX010000518.1 GCA_030609625.1 Phycisphaerae bacterium | reverse complement strand
AGTACGTTCAAATCGAAAGGCGGCCTCTGAAGGAAGTGCGAGTCTGCGGGATGTTGTGCGGACACTGACAGGGTCAAAGTAGGCATCCTCCAGAAGAATTGTGGTGGTCGTTTCGCTGACCTCAGTATCCAGTCCGCCCATAACGCCGGCTACGGCCACAGGCCCTTGTGCATCGGCAATAACCAGCATATCAGTATTAAGATCGCACTGCGTACCATCGATGCTGGTCAGACGTTCACCGGCAATTGTTTTTCTGACTATTATTTTGCCATCAGCAATCTTAGCGTAATCAAAGGCATGTGGCGGCTGGCCGGTCTCCATCATTGCGTAGTTGGTCGCATCAACCACATTATTGACACTCCGCAGCCCCACAGCTTCAAGTCGTTTTCTGAGCCAATCCGGCGATGGGACCACTTTGATGCCGCCAATAATCCTGGCGGTATATCGGCCGCACAAATCCGGCTCGACAATTTCGACATCGGCGAATTCCGTAACGTCTTTATCCAGCTCGTCCAGGTCAACAGCCGGTATCTTTAGTTCTTTGCCGGTCGCAGCAGCTAACTCTCGGGCAACGCCGATATAGCCCAAGCAATCACCGCGGTTGCTGGTTATCTCAACGTCGATTACAACATCGTCACCGTGATGTTCTATGCCCTCACAAGGAAAGCCTAAGTCGCTCAGTATCTCAGCGATTTGGTCAGCCCTATCAGTGACACGGCCTTCCAGGCCGTGAACACGGGCAGGATGCCCGTGCCACTCGATATAATCACTTAACCAATTCAGCGAAATTTTCATAACGACAGCACCGTCAAAAAACAAAAGGTCAAATTCGGCAATAACTTAACCTGTAGAAGCACCGGTGTCAACCCCGTTAGAAATCTATCTTTTTTTACGGTATTGGCCATTTTATAATTTCTAACGGGGTCAATGATTTTGAATTCGGATTCCAAGCGTATATCGTCGCCGTGCCGGCGACGGCTAAACTATAAAAAGCAGGTTATAACCTATGAACTCAAGCCACGATTCGTTCCTTTAACAAAACCGGTGTCAATAGAATGTCAGGTTTTGCTTTTAGCGGTCAGCAAATCCACCGCCTTTTTAATGTTCTCGGCGGTTGAAATTAAGAACAGCTCATCGCCTTCGTTGATGACCTGCTTACCCCTCGGAATTGAGAATTCTTCTGTTTCGTGATTATATACCGCAATGAAAACACACTGAGAGGGGAACTGGCGACTTCCTACAATGTCCTTAACGCTTTTACCAGAAACTTTTGCATGCTCAGGCACAATAATCATGAAGATATTCGCCTTGCCTCCGCCTATGGTTGTTATTCTTCGGACCTGAGGGTTCTCGATATCCATCATTATCTGGCTGACCATCAGGTCGGTTACCCGAACAATCGAGTGTACGCCGGCAACTCTGTAAGCATGTTTATACGCAGGGTCTCTCATCCTGACTATAATCTGAGGCACCTCAAAACTCTTAGCCAATATTGCACAAGCAAGGTTGTCGGCGTCGTTGCCCGTTGCAGCAACCACCACGTCGGCCTTTCCGATGCCGGCTTCATTCAAGGCTTCGATGCTCGTGGCGCTTCCGTTAATCGCAACAACTCCTGTTTCTGCATACAGCTTATCGCAGATTTCCTTATCCTGCTCAATCAAAACCACATCATGCTTGTTATCCAGTAACCTGTGAACAAGCCCACCCCCAACCATTCCACCGCCAGTGACCACAATATACATTTTTTATTACCTCCAATTATGGATTATTCTCTATTTTTATGTTACTCCGACCATTTATTTCC
>JAUWBX010000113.1 GCA_030609625.1 Phycisphaerae bacterium | reverse complement strand
TGAAGTAGCATTCAGAAATCTCAACTGGTAATGTCGTTTTCTCTATTCTGGTTACAAAACCTTGTGAAGTAGGGCTGTTGTCAGTTATTATCGCAAATTTTTTAAAATTTTGCACAAGCTGTTTGAGAAGGTCAATTTTCTCCACAAAATGCTGTCTTTAAACCAAACCGACGACGAAGAATACTATAGAGGCAAGTATTGCAAACAAATCTCGCAGGATATAAACCAGAAATCCAAATCCGATTAGCAGCAATCCTGCGATAAAAAGTCCTGCCGCGAAGTTTCTGGTCGCTTGAGAGATTACATTTGTATAGAACCGAAAACTCATAAGTAAAGTGATTTAAAGTGAGCTAAAGTGCCTAAAGTGAACTAAAGCTATGGACTATCTTTTAACTTTAGGCACTTTTAACTTTAGGCACTTTAGGCACTCTTCTTGTTAATACATTCCACCGCCCGGAGGCGCCGGAGGCATCTCCTTCTTTTCGGGAATCTCACTGACTATCGCATCGGTCGTCAGCAGCAGCGCAGCAATCGAGGCGCCGTTCTGCAGTGCAACCCTTTCGACCTTCGTTGGCACAATCACACCGAACTTAACCATATCGCCGTATTGTTTGCGCAGTGCATCGTAGCCGAAGTTCTTTTCCTTGCTGTCCATAACTTTCTGCGCCACAATTGAACCGTCCAGTCCTGCGTTCTCGGCGATTTGCTTAATCGGTGCTACCAGTGCTCTTCGGACTATATCAACACCTATCTTTACATCCCCGGAGGCCTTGACTTTACCCAGCACCGACAAAGCTCTGAGCATTGGCACACCACCTCCGGGCAGGATGCCTTCTTCTACCGCCGCCCGGCAGGCGTGCAGCGCATCTTCTACGCGCGCCTTCTTTTCCTTCATCTCTACCTCAGTCGCGGCTCCGACATTAATCTGTGCCACGCCGCCGGCCAGCTTTGCCAATCTCTCCTGCAATTTTTCGATATCATAATCGCTGGTCGAGTTATCAATCTCGTTCTTAAGTTGTTCGATTCTGCCCCTGATGGCTTCAGTGCTGCCGCCACCTTCAATAATAGTCGTTGCGTCCTTGTCGATGGTAATGCGTTTGGCCCTGCCAAGCTGCCGAAGCTCGATGTTCTCCAACTGAAGCCCCAGGTCCTCGAAAATAGCCTCACCACCGGTCAGAGTGGCAATGTCACTAAGCAGTGCTTTTCGTCTGTCACCGAAGCCGGGCGCTTTGACGGCGGCCACCTGCAGTATTCCCCGCAGTTTATTGACAACCAGCGTAGCCAGCGCCTCGCCCTCAACGTCTTCGGCGATAATCAGCAGCGGCTTGCCCTGTTGAGACACCTTCTCAAGCAGTGGGACAAGCGATTTTACCGAGCTTATCTTCTTTTCGTGCACCAGAATATAAGGCCTTTCCAGCACAACCGTCATATTCTCCAGATTGTTAATAAAGTGCGGGCTCAAATACCCCTTGTCGAACTGCATACCTTCAAGCAGGTCAACTACCGTTTCCAGTGACTGGCCCTCTTCGACGGTGATGACGCCGTCTTTGCCGACCTTGTTCATCGCCTCAGCTAACTTTTTGCCGATTTCCACGTCCTGGTTCGCCGAGCAGGTTGCCACCTGTTCGATTTGCTTGGTTGACTCGACGGGCGTGCTCATCTCGAACAGTTTGTCCACGATTGCATCGACCGCTTTTTCGATACCGCGTTTTACCTGCATTGCATTGGCGCCGGCGGTAATATTTTTGAGACCCTCATCGAAGATACTCTTGGCCAGAATCGTTGCGGTCGTTGTCCCGTCGCCGGCCACGTCCGAAGTCTTTGACGCCACTTCCTTGACCATCTGTGCGCCCATATTCTCATAGGAATCTTCCAGTTCAATTTCTTTGGCCACTGTTACGCCATCTTTTGTAACGGTCGGCGAACCGAACGATTTTTCCAAAACTACATTTCTGCCGCACGGCCCAAGTGTAATCTTGACTGCCTTTGCCAGTTTGCTCACACCTTTTTGAATAGCCGTGCGGGCGTCAGTACCAAATGCTATCTTTTTTGCTGCCATAGCTTTCTTTCTCCTATTTTATTGATTTTCATTTTCTTTGCGTGCTTTCCCGTCTTTGTCGCTGATTTTAAGCTTACTTTTCAATCACTGCCATAATATCCGATTCACTCATAATCAGATACTCTTTGCCGTCTATCTTTACTTCTGTCCCGGCGTAGCTCGTGAAAAGCACCATATCACCCTTTTTCACCTGCAATTTTCTTACCGTCCCGTCGTCGAGCACTTTACCGTCACCAACGCTGATAATTTTGCCTCTTTGTGGTTTTTCTTTGGCACTGTCCGGCAGGACTATCCCGCCCGTCGTCTTGGTTTCCGCTTCGAGACGCTGAACAAGCACCTTATCTGCCAATGGTCGAATCTTCATTTCGTACTTACTCCTTTCAAAAAACTTCTTTAATCTTTTACTTCATTCTTATTAGAAACGTTACACAATCTATTACTGTGCGAAAATATCACTGTCATACTTTTTAACAAACAATCTGTTCAATTGTTCCCGAAGAACACTCATATCAACCGGCTTATCAATCACGCTGAAAACGTCAAGTCGCAATGCCTTACCAAGCAAGGACTCACCTGCCGTGCTGGTCAACAGAATGCACGGCAGTAGTGGATAATCCATTCGAATAATCTTTATCGTTGCCAGCCCATTGGACTCTTCCGAGTCCATATCCACGATTGTCGTATGAATCCGTTTCCTCTCGATAATATTGACGAACTCTACTGCGTTCTCAGCCATCAGCAGATTAACGCCTCTTGGCCGAAATATATAACGCACCGCCTCCGGCCATGCCCAGCTCGCCTCACTGGCAAGTACGTTGATTTCTTCGAGTTTTGACAGATTCGACACCATATTCGTATATTCCTTTCTCAATCTGTGCAAATATCGTGCCAAATGCCTTTTTACACAACTATATTAGCGCAAGTACTTATTGTAAATGAGGTTAAGATGTGAGGCCCGAGACGGCCACCGCCTGCCAAAATCCCAGCTAAGACACTCTTCTCTGCCAACCTGACAGGCTTTGACAAACATTAAAATATTGAGCTTTGCTTTATTTATAGAATACAGGGATAGTTTCTTATCAGTCCTTTTTGGTCATCGGCTTTAACGTACGCCAGGTGGGAATCGGCCCGGCGGATTAGGATCGACCACGCGGATGTCATCGAAGTAAAAATGTATTCCTTCCAAATCGCTGTATTCCGATACTATCTCGAAACGTTCGGCGGCAGTCCAGTCAAAAACGCCAATCGGATTGTACCAGTTGCCGTTATCCCATGAGCCGTGTTCAGAAAATTCATTAAGTGGAATTTGCAGATGGTTCCATTGGCCGTTCCAGACTGCGATATTTCGATCAATTGTATATCGCATGCGCCAGGGATGGTCACCGGGGTCTTCTGTTTTGGTGTCCACGAACCGGAAGTCAATTTTTGCATCTGGAATATCACACCGAACCCAAAAATCAATTGCAAAACTTTCATCTACCAGCACGGAGAGGTCTTTGACAGGTGAAAAACGAAATGAGATACCGCTATATTGACCAACTCCTGTCCAGTGGATGCAGTAATCGCCGGCGGCTGGGTTATCTTCAGAGTAATAATCAATGAGTCCTTGACTAAGCCAACTGGATTCAATGATTTTTGGTGCTATATGGTCCAGATATATATCGAATTCATTTACGTCCGGCACCAGAATAAACTCCTGCTGCGGCGGGGCGTTTAATCCCAGAGCTTCAACGAGGGGAATATTTAAATCATAGTCGAACAGCTCGCTGGTTTCCTGTTCAAAAAGTCCAAAGCCGCCCTTATAGTCCCAAATTGTCCAGGCGATACCTTTTTCTTCAAGATAGCTTCGCACAATATTATACCAGTAGATGCGGTCCTCGTTATTGCTATTGGGTATATAAACGCCGAATTCACCGCAGAATAAAGGGACATCACGTGCGGTTTTAAAATCAACGGCAATATCAATTAAATCTTTGACGTGTTCGACGGTTCCTGTATTTCGATAGTTTGCGAGATTACTACTTATCCAGGTGTTTTGCAGATCCGGTGGACAGGCAGGTATGTCACCGGCATAGTATGGAAACGGTACGCCGGCGAGCGGCACGAGTGACGGATTGGTCCAGCTTGCGCCCTGGTGAGTGAATAAGAATGGGTCGTAAATGTGAAAAGTGTAAATCAAGCTATCATCTTCGTACCTGGGCATAAACTTAAGATTGTTGTAATTGTTCCATCCAGCCGGGCCGACAATGATAGTGTGTTTTTGGTCAACCATGCGAATAGCATCGATGACTTTTTGCTGGATATCGTTCCACTTTCTATCCGAAATACCGTGCGGCTCATTTAGCACTTCGTAGTAAACGTAGGTTGAGCGTTCTTTGTAATGTTCAGCCATCTGCGTCCAGACAGGGACCAGAATATCGCCAATGTCCGGGTCGGTATTGGCCGCCGGGTCAAAAGTGTGATTATCGAGAATCAAGTGTAGTTCCAGCTCTTCTGCCCAGTCGATAATTTGGTCCAAAAAGTAATGGAATAAAGGGTCAATGGTATAGTCCGGCCCGCCGTTGGTCATCGCATGCAAGTTGATGGGCAATCGGATGACATCGCAGCCTAAACTTTTGATGTTGATTAAATCCTGCTTCGTGAATTTAGTAAATTGAATTTGCCGCACACTTGAGGCCTGGAGCCAATTTGTAAGATTCACACCGCGTTTGAACGGAATTTCAACAAGCTTAGTATTGCCCGATACGTATAATTCCTTCGGAGCATCAGTAGGTATGGTATCCACGAGATAGTACTTATTCTGGCTCTCCGTTATTATGCGTCCGGGAATGACATTACCATTATTAGTAACGGTGACGCTAATCCATTGATCCGGGATATCAATCTTTATGGTCAAAGGAACAGGCGTTGGGGGCAGAATCGATTCATTTGTCAATACAACGGCCGTTCCTCCGATGAGTGCCTGGACCGAGACCCTGCAGGCGTCTCTTTCGGCAATGTAGCGATAGACGTTGCCAAAGGTATCTATCCAAAGGTCACTTTCTCTGTTTTTGACGTAGTCAAAGTGGGGCTCATAAACCGACGCCCAATCTGGTGGTTCCCAACCATCACCATCTGTTCCGTGAATCATCTCGACAATCCATTCTCCTCGGGATATTGCCCCGTCGGTTGCGCTATTCATAGAGTCGAGATCACTACCACTTGCTGTCCAGCCATAGCTGGGCAGGTTGAATTCATCGTAGCCATAAAGAGGCCATTGGGACAGATCCGGCGCAATAGTCCTTCCCCAGCCTCCTCGGGCGGCTATGTAATATCGAGCAGTCATATTTCTGACCCTGGTATCACTGTCTGTGTAGGGATAAGCCAAGGTTAGCCCCGGGGGGAGGTTGAATATTGCTTCCAGAGTAGCTCTTGAATTGGCCAGTTCGTTTTCAAGAGATGAATCATTCAACTCCGTCAGGTGTGGATGACTAATCGTATGGGACCCGATTTCCCAACCCGAATTAAGGATTCCGGCATACTGGGAATAAGAGCCATAGATAGCGTCAAGCCGCCAGTCGTTTGTAATCAGGAAAATTGTTCCAACAAATCCCAAGTCCTGGAATTTGGGTATGAAATGGGTGAGCTGGGTATTCAGGTTATCATCGAAGGTAAAAGAACAAGCCCCCCGTTTATTATCTTGCCAGGTCGTGATATCAACTGATGCGGTTAACGGCAAAGTGTCTCCTTCCTCAAACATACTATAGGATGGAAATACTATATCGTCAATCCACGCCTTGTCGTTGCCTCCGGACCCCGAGCCGTCCTTTGAATAGGTCCACTCGAAGGTTTTTGCGCCCTCATCCACTGGAAACGACACCTCGGCCCAATCCTCTTCGCCCGACCAGTCGCCTTTTTCCACCCCGTCGATGTAGAACTTCAGATAGTCGAAATCCGACTCTGAAGAGACTTTGCGATAGAAGGTGATATCACCAGCTAAGCAATCAAGGGTCACTTGCAGAGTAGTACTTTCGCCATGCCCAATCGAACCGGATTTGGCACTATAAGCTCCAGAATACTTTTCCCGTTGTACGATGGTCCAATTATCGTCTCCGGAATGCATCCAGAAAAATTTACTGAAATTACGCGTTTCAAAGTCCTCTGTGGAGAGGGAGCCCAAATCAATCAAAGAAATGCCCCTTAGAACGACAACATTTCCAGCAGGGTCTTTAATTTTATTACCGTCAACATGCAACCAGGGGATGTCAGCATAAAGTGACGTGATTGAATAGAGAAGCATACACAAAATAACAACTTTAATAGATTTGGTATGAATCATTTCTTTCATTGCCCACAATCCTCTTTGAAATGCAAGAATTTTTGTTAGTTTCTCTTTGAGGAAACACTCCTGCACGTTCCAAGTATCATAGTAGCAGAATCTCAATTAGGTTTCAACAATTTTCCTGTGGAACCAACGAGCTGTCTCACAAAAAACACCGAAAAAACCGGCCAATACCGCGCCAGCCAAATCACGGTCCTTTTGCACGCGATTGGCTCCTTAGCCCTTACCGCCGGCTTTATAGTTTTCGGCATACTAAATACTTGCTGATAGGAAGTTAAATAATTTCTTTTATTGTCGCCTCTTGCTGAGCCGAATACAGCC
>JAUWBX010000269.1 GCA_030609625.1 Phycisphaerae bacterium | reverse complement strand
TGAAGCATCGCCGGCTTTAGATTCAGCAGCTTCAGTTTTTTTCTTATCTGCATCGTCTGGCTCAGCATCCGCCTCTGAAGTATCGCCGGCTTTAGATTCAGCAGCTTCAGTTTTTTTCTTATCTGCATCGCCTGGCTCAGCATCCGCCTTTGAAGCATCGCCGGCTTTAGATTCAACTGCTTCAGTTTTTTTCTTATCTGCATCACTCAGCTCAGCATCAGTCTCTTTGGACTGGTCGGTCTTGTCTTGTGGTTTTATAAGCCGGCTCATATCAGCATGAGAAAGGACCCTCTCAGGGCCTGCCGGTGCTCGCTGCTTACCGGATTCGGCTGCTTGTTCTTCAGCAGCCCACTGGACCCTTCGCAAACTCAAACCAATTTTACGGGCATCAGTATCAACTTTCAGAATTTTAATTTCAACTTCATCGCCGACCTTAACAATATCCTGAGGCTTATCAATCTTGTGGTCGGCAAGCTCAGAGATGTGCAGCAGCCCTTCCAAATCCGGTTCAAGCTCGACAAACGCACCAAAATTAGTAAGCTTTGCCACCTTGCCTTTAATAATATGTCCCGGAATATATTTTTCCGGGATAGCACGTATCCAGGGGTCTTCGGTTATCTGTTTTATGCCAAGCGATACCCGTCGTTTTTCTTCATTGACTTCCAGGACAACGCATTTTACTTCCTGACCCTTTTGCAGGGCCTCACCGGGATGGCTGTGCTTTCTTGTCCAGCTTAAATCCGAAATGTGTACCATACCATCAACGCCCGGCTCTATCTCCACAAAGGCACCGAAATTAGTCAGACTACGCACCTTGGCGGTAACAATCGTTCCTGCGGGGTACTTCTGCGGAGCTATCGCCCACGGATTCGTTTGGGTCTGCTTGATGCCCAGCGAGATTTCCTGCTTTTCCTTGTTAACATTCAGCACAATCACTTCTATTTCGTCCCCGAGATTAACAACCTCGCTCGGATGTGCAAGACGTTTTGTCCAGCTCATCTCGCTAATATGGACCAGCCCTTCAATCCCGTCTTCAAGCCGAATAAACGCGCCGTAGTTCATCACGTTTACAACCTTGCCCTTGACCCTGGCGCCGAGCGGATAACGCTGCTCAACATCTTCCCAGGGGCTGGACGTTTTCTGCTTCAAACCCAACGAAATCTTCTCGTGGTTCTTATCGACACCAACAACAATACACTCTATTTCCTGGTCAAGCTGAACAACTTCTGAGGGATGTGATATTCTGCCCCAGCTCAAATCAGAAATATGCAGCAGGCCGTCCAGACCGCCCAAATCCACAAACACACCGAAGTCTGCGATATTTTTCACAACACCTTTTCGCAATTGGCCAACCTCGATTTCGTTCAGGATTTTTTCCTTACTGCTTCGGCGTTCTTCTTCGATAAGTTTGCGCCTCGATATGACAATGTTTCGGCCTTCGATGTCGATTTTGAGAATCGTGCAATCCACTTCTTTGCCGATGAACCTGCTGATATCGCCCGGCTTTCTTATATCGACCTGTGAGGCAGGTAAAAACACAGGCACTCCAATATCAACAAGCAATCCACCCTTGATTCGCCGTATGACCCTGCCTTTAACAACGTCACCTTCTTTTTTCGTAGTGAGAATTGCCTCCCAGCCCCTGATGATATCGGCTTTGCGCTTGCTCAACAGCACAAGTCCGCTTTCAGAATCGGTATCTTCAAGAAGAACCGCAATCTCATTGCCCTGGACTATCTGGTCGGGGTCTTCAAATTCACTTGCATCAACAATCCCTTCGCTTTTCAGCCCTACCTCCACAATAACATCATTGCCTATTTGCGATACGATTGTCCCTTTAAGAATAGCGCCCGGCAGACGGGAATCGACCTTTGCCTGTAAAGCTTCTTCCAAAAATTCGTTTTCCTGCTCACTGAACATCTCGTTGACCTGCTGGTCAAGCTTCTCTTCCGACAAACCCAATTTGTTAACTATATTTCTATCTACCATAAATCTAACTTCCTCTGTGGAGTCTTCATTTCGACCTGTCAGCGCCCCACATTTACGCCGATAAGCCCTTGTGCAATCCCGCACCAATCGGGCTTGAGCCCCGTTAGAGCCTTTTCCTTTCGGGCCTCTAACGGGGTGTACATAAGCTCAATTGGCGCCGGACACAAATACAACGTTTTCGGTTAATCATTCATAAAAACGCATTTGCCCACGCAGCAAATACAGATTTCATCCCCTCGCATTTTGTAAAAGTCTTATTTTCAAAATAAAGCAAACTACTTATCCTCTTCAATAACTTCAAACCCGATTAAAGTGGCCAAGTCTTTGATTCTTTCTCTAAGGTCACCCAGAGTTCCTGCCCTATGGATTCCATACTCATCGGGAGAAAAATGTTTCTGTATCTTCTTTGCGTCATCAACTTTCACAATTAACTTGGTTCTACACATTATACCATCAAAATCTTTATAAAGAGAATGACCATCAGCAGTTTTGCCGGTATGAACCCCTATTTTCTTATGAAGTACATAGACCTTCCATATTGTAACAGGTTCATTCACAGGATAGTTTACTTGCGCACCAGTACCTGAACCAGGCTTTAGAGTGTTTCTTACAGGACTCTGTGCATGACTCCATATAATATAAGGAATTCTTCTATCGTCCCCATAAGGATTAATCGGAGCTCCGCAATGTGTAAGGAGAGTTATATTGTTAAAAGTATCTATTATGAGGTCGCCAAGCATACTCGGCCTACCAGTAAGATAATACCCCAGCAGATGAGCGACCATTATATTTTCGTATTCTTGACAAATAGCCTGTATGCCTCTTTTTTGAAACTCCATAAGCCCTAAACCCGGCCAGACCATATCCTCTACCTTTCCGCTTCCAGTGAGCGACCTCATATGAGTTGATACTGCATTGCAATTATACTTTTTTCGTAATGCTTCAAAAGCCAGATACGACTTAGCAGTTTTTATTACCTCTGATTCTGTAGTATCTTTCAAGCCTTGAGCTTCATCAATCCAGATTTTTGCAATCTCTTCTGCTTGTCCTTCTTCAACTTTTTTAACAGCTTCGTAGAATTCCTTAGGCTCTATCCTTACAAGTTCTACGCCAAGCGATTCTTTTAATGCACGAGTATAGCGCTCGTTATAATCTTCTGGGAAATGTTTATTTGCATCCCCCTGGTAATCAACTTGACCAAGATACCTAGTAGTTGTTACAACCAATATCCTGGATTCTTTCAACTTCTTTATAGCTTGAATTATTTTGATTTTATTTACTAAGTCCTCAAACATAGCTGAAGCAACAGGCGGGGCGCACACATTTCTTCTGTCCAACTGGGCAGTTAGGATTTTTCCGGCTTTGTATTCAGGCCCCCCTACTTTTATACTATTTTCTTTTCCCGTGTTGTAAAGTTTATAGGGAATATTCATCCACTCAAAAAGACTATATACACATATCGTAGGTAATCCGGTGAATGCTAATCTATATTCTCTGTTCCCTAAAGCGCCGAGGATAAGCACTCCGTCTAAACCTTCTTTTGAACCCTCTAATTCATTAAGAACTGCTCCAATGCTTATATCGCGTTTTGTTATGTCTCTCGCGATGAAATCTACTCCACTACATTTGCCTTGAAGTTTATGCAAAACTTCCTCATTCGTTATAAGACCTTCGGGCGCTCCTCCAGCAGGACAACTACAACCCTGGTTAACAAATACAACATATATTTTTGTGTTTTCCCCCACCTTGCCTTCAAGCAAACTTCCGCTTGCCAGCACCAGCACGCACGCAAGTATCCGCACCCCAGATTTTTTCATACCCATTTTCTTTCTCCTTTCTCGAAAGTAAACTATCTATCCTCTTCTATCATTTCATATCCCATTAAGGTGGCTAAATCTTTGAGCCTTTCTCTATGGTCACCAAAGGTTACTGTTCTATGGACTCCAAATTTATCTTCATAAACGTGCGTTTGTATCTTTTTCGCATCAACTTTAGCAACTAATTTCGACCTGCACATTAAATAACCAAAATCTTTATAAAGAGAGTAACCGGAAACAGTCGTGCCGGTATGAACCAGTATTTTTTTACGGAGCACATCAATCCTCCATATTGTAACAGGTTCATTTGCTGGAAATAATACTTCCGAACAAGCACCTACTCCAGGCTTTGAATGTCCTCTTACGCTCCTCTCAGCATGGTCTCTTATGATATAAGGAACTCTTCTATCGTCTCCATAAGGATTCCACGGGGCTCCACAATGCATAACAATACTGACATCGTTAAAGGGCTCATATATAATATCGCCCATCATAGAAGGCCTACCAAAAGCATATTGCGCTAACATGTGGGTAAGCACTATATTTAAGTGCGCTTGACAACAGGCTACTATGCCTCTCTTTTGAAGTTCCGAATCGCCCAAACTCGGCCAAATCTTATCCTCCGGTCTCGGATTTTTGATGAGTGACCGGAGGTGAAATGCTATCGCCGTCGCATTATATTTCTCCATTAATATTTCCAGAGCTAAATACACTTTAGCCGCCTTTACTACCTCGGATTCGATAGTATCTTTCATAC